>JAZGEB010000274.1:0-2695 GCA_036478515.1 Parvularculaceae bacterium
TTAGATCAAGAAGATTTAGTTGCCGCTATCCAAGATAACTTCGGCCGCCAACAAGCCTTTGGGGCCTTTGCCAAAAGAAACTTTCACTCGCTGCCCCGGCGCTAATTCGCCAAGCCCAGTACGCCGCAATGTTTCCATATGAACGAATATATCTTCGGTGCCAGAGCCGCGCGTGACGAAGCCATAGCCTCTGGCACGATTGAACCATTTTACCTCAGCATCTTCCATCGGACCAGCCGCTTCAATAGGCAAGGTGATGTCAGAGGGAACCGCCGGCGCAATCGTCGTTGCGGTGCTCTCATCAATTTCAAGTAAGCGAAGAGCTTGCATCCCCTTGGAGCGGCGCACGGCCTCACAGATGACGGTGGAGCCTTCTTTGGCCGTCGAGCGACCAGCTTCTTTCAAACAGGAAGAATGGAGCAAGATATCACCGGTACCATCATCGGTCATGATGAAACCATAGCCTTTGACAGCATCGAACCACTTCACGATCCCGGAAACACGGATCGACGGTTCGTCATCATCCTCGCTTATTTCAGTGATAACATCTTGGCTCATTTACAGCACTCGTCCTCAATCACGCACCCAGTCCCTAGATGAATTATAGTTAACAGATGACTCGCTGTCATGCGCAAGAGGCAAAATTTCGCCAAATTTAATATTTCTTGAGGGAGAGTTCCCGTATTGGTTGTGATTGGTCTCTTATTGACAAAAATGCCCGGGATCTACCGGGCATAAGAGTTGTTCAAAAAAGTGTGATATTAAACGCTGACTTGGCGGTCCAAATCAGTGCGAAATTTTGTAATCAACATTGTGAAGACTTCGATGTCGGACATGACATTATCAAGCGACACGCCGCCGGTAGAATTGCGGTCCATCTGGATGGCAATATCCCCATCACTATCGATATAGGCCCGGCCGAATTTGACTTCATTATTGAAAGTATTGAGAAATTCATAGCCAAGCGTGTCAGATGTCACATCCCGCAGATAGGTCAGATATGAGACATCGCCATCGCTGCCATTGACGGCAATTGCGATCGGCGCGTGCTCAGACATGACATAGACGATGTTGCCGTCAATTTCGGCAGTATAGCCGCGATCATCCATGGCCTCGCGAATTTCGTCCGGCGTCACAGCAAAGGCAGAACCCCCGGCGGAAAGAAAGAAGACTGACAAGAGTACGATGCCAATTTTTTTAATCATGATTTTCAATGCCTCAAAAGTTTAAGCGACAAGCGCGTGAATGGGTAGTCGCCCAGCCCCCCCTTAAGCCCGGGCAAAGCGGCTCGCATTAATATTAACGCTAGTTTAAAAACTATCGGGAAAATCGTCCGGGCGCAATCAGTCTATGACGAAAATGTGGCTTTTAGGCCATGAAAGCCCGCAATTTTTGCAAAAGTGATGCTGTAAAGTGGCACTTATAAGGGGAAAATAGAGCTCAATTGGTACTCCCTAGGGGAATCGAACCCCTCTTTCCAGGTTGAAAACCTGGCGTCCTAACCGATAGACGAAGGGAGCATCAGTTGAGAGATTGTGTCTATATGGATGGACGCTCGAGCGATCAAGCTTTTTTATACCTCACGGCGCGAAAAAGAACCTCCGCCATTTTGAAATAGGTCGGGCGGGCTCTCTCGACAAATACCTCCCCCGCTTGCGGGGGAGGTGGCGCCGAAGGCGTCGGAGGGGGCGCGGTGATGCCAATTGGAGATTGCTTTTCAATGGGGCAACACTGCCCCCCTCCGCTTCGCTTACGCTCCGCACCTCCCCCATAAAGAATGGGGGAGGAATTCTTCCACACCAACTTTTTGCTGATTAACGCCTCAGAGCTGCGACGGCAGCTCCGGCCGAACAATGTTGATGAAGCCAAAAATCTAAATCACACCAATATCAAGACAGTCATGGACGTGTAGCAAGCCGATCGGTTTGCCGTTTTCAACCACGAACAAGGCGGTGATGCGTTTTTCCGACAGGATCGCCAGCGCTTCTGCCGCCATCGTATCTGGCTGCACCGTCAGCGGGTCGCTGGTCATGATGTCTCGGGCTAAGCGTTGGGGCAAACTATCATCGAAATGACGTCGCAAATCGCCATCAGTAACAATGCCAATGAGCTGACCAGATCCATCAACAAGACCGACACACCCAAACCCGCATTGGCCCATCACCCGAACCGCCTCATCCATTTTCGTTTCAGCATCGACCAGCGGTAATTCCTTGTGGTCATGCATCATATGACGGACTTGTTTGAACGCCGCCCCCAACTTACCACCGGGATGGTAATTGCGGAAATCTGACGCCGAAAAACCTTTATCTCGAAGCAATGCCACCGCGAGGGCATCCCCAAGCGCTAGGCTCATCGTGGTTGAGGTTGTCGGCGCTCTGGTTTCGCCGCAGGCTTCCTTGGCTGCTGGCAGCAGCAGCAAGTGATCAGCGCCTTTGGCCAGCGAAGAGGTCGCCCCGGAGGTAATCGCCAATAGGGGAATATGAAAGCGGCCACAATAAGCGATAATGTCGCCTAATTCAGGGGTCTCGCCCGAATTAGACAAGGCCAAAACCAAGTCCCCCTGCCCGATCATGCCAAGATCGCCATGGCTGGCTTCACCCGGATGAACATACATCGCTGGCTGGCCGGTCGAGGCGAGAGTTGCGGCAATTTTTCGGGCGATATGCCCGGATTTGCCCATGCCGGTGACAAT
>JAZGEB010000275.1:0-5057 GCA_036478515.1 Parvularculaceae bacterium
TTCGCCATATGACTGACCGGGGAAAGGCAGAGGGTAGAATGTAAAAAAACCCTCCCCTATATCACCTCAAAAGAAAGAGAATAATAAAGGGAGGGCTTAGGTTTGCCAAATTATGACTTATACGCCGTTGTTTAGGCGGCTAATTTTTTAGCCTTTTTACGTTTGGAAGCAGCGCCCATTCCGGCTAAGCCAGCAAGAAATAGCGGCAAGGCAGCTGGTAGCGGCACTGCAGAACTATCGAATGTCAGATTGTCGATCCCGACAGAGGATGAGAATGGCGATGACGCTTCCCAGATAATATAAGCGATCGGGCCGAGGCCAGATAATCCGATATTTTCACTATCCCCAATCGTGGCGATGGCCAGAGAGGTGATCGCACCAAGAACCAGACCACCAGAATCATAGGCCGTCATGGTCACGCTATTGCCGGCAGCGGCATAGACGTCAACAGAAACATTTTCAACCACGCCAGAAAAATCCGCGCGAATGTTGAATGATGCGCCGGTCGCGCGTTTGTAATCCTGGATAATGGTATTGGCTCCGGCAAAGCCACTTAAATTACCAAATATTGGCCCCGTTTCCGGGTCAGTATCGCCTTCACTGGAGAAGGTCACGCCAAGGGTTGTGTAAGCTGACCCGACCAGAAATGGCGTGTGATCTCCTACTGATCCCCCCAAAAGAACCATTGGCGCGGTGACGCCATCGGCTAGTGTTTCAAAGTCAATGGTTGCGGCACTGGCATTCGCCGTGGCCAAAGAAAATAATGCAGCGCATGAGGCTGCAAGCGTTTTAAGGTATCTCATGTGATACTCCCCCTTAATCGTGTTACAAACAAGCGCCTCTCTGTGACGCCTTCACATGGTTAAGAGCCATTGGCACTACTGACAAGATTGTATCTATGGCAAGTGTGATCTAGATCACAGAATTACTAGCGATTGTGCTAAGAAGGGGCTATATGCCGCTGATGACACTGACAGAAGACATTCACGATACACCGCTCATGCGCAAAATCGCCGCTGGCCTCGACCTTGGGTTGCCAAAAGGCGCGCGGGTGATTGTGGCGATGTCCGGAGGGGTCGATAGTTCGGTGACGGCGGCGTTGGTTCATCATGCGGGCTATGAAGCTGTCGGGGTGACATTGCAGCTTTATGATCATGGCGCGGCGGTCCAGAAAAAAGGCGCGTGCTGCGCTGGGCAAGATATTCATGATGCGCGGATGGTCGCCGAAAATCTCGGTATCCCGCATTATGTGCTCGATTATGAAAGCAAATTTTCCGACGCCGTGATGGAAGATTTCGCCGATACTTATCTAAAAGGCGCAACTCCGATCCCGTGTGTGCGCTGTAATGAACGGGTCAAATTTCGCGATATGCTAGAGATGGCGAGAGACCTTGGCGGCCAGGCTATGGCCACCGGTCATTATATTGCGCGCGAGATCGGCGCGGCCGGGCCGGAACTACGCCGGGCGGCAGATGCGGATCGCGACCAGAGCTATTTTCTGTTCACCACGACCAGAGAGCAACTTGATTTCTTGCGTTTTCCCTTGGGCGATTTACCCAAATCAACCGTCCGCGACATTGCCCATGAGTTGGGTCTGATCGTCGCCGACAAGCCCGACAGCCAGGACATTTGTTTTGTCCCGGAGGGAAAATACACCACGATTGTCGAGCGTTTGCGTCCGGGGTCGGCCCAACAAGGCGAGATTATCCATGTTGATGGCACTGTGATGGGCACCCATCCGGGGGTCATTCATTACACCATCGGCCAGCGCCGCGGGCTAGGGGTCGCGACCGGCGATCCGCTTTATGTGGTGAAGCTTGATGCGCCTAAAAAGCGCGTGATCGTTGGGCCCAAGCAAGCGCTCCTGACCACCCGCATTCACTTGACCGAAATGAACTGGATCGGTGACGCCGATCAGCCCACGGACGGCCTGCCTATTGGCGTGAAAGTCCGCTCGACCCGGCCGCCGGAGCCGGCGAAGCTGGCGTTGAAAAATGGCGCTTGGGTTGTGATTTTGGATGAGCCCGAAGAAGGCGTCTCGCCGGGGCAAGCGGTTGTGTTTTATTCGGATGATGCGGCGCATTCCCGGGTGCTCGGCGGCGGCTGGATTGAGCGGACAGATCAGGGCGAGGGCTGACTACTTTCCCTCACCCCGGCCTGACCCGGGACCTCAGGCCGCAAGCCCCCGCAAGAGATATCGAACCAAGTTCGGGATGACGGTTAGGGGGAGTTTTAAAACATAGAACCATTTCTTGCTGATATTCTGCGTTATCGCTTTAACCCATATATGCAGCACTATCCTTTGTGATATAGCCATATCACAATATGTTTGCACTGGTTGGGAGATCGTGTTGCGCTAGGTGGTGCAAAAAATCTTACTGATATTCTGGCCGGATCGCATTAAAGGTCCGATCACTGAAGGCTTTGAACGTGGCGTTGTCGGTCTCAATATCGCCAGTGGTGTCGATAATTTGTGTGAAGTGCAATTCTTTCTTTTCACTATTCAAGCCCGTAACAAAAATCGGAACCTTTGCGGCATAGGCGATTTTCAGATAGCCGGTCTTGAATTTGTCGACTTTCGTGCGGGTGCCTTCTGGGGTGATACCCAACCAGACATTTTCATTAGCGTCGAACCAGTCGGCCATTTGCTGAGCGGTGTTCTTGGCTTTGCCCCGATCAATCGGCACCCCACCCATCCATTTGAAAAACCCGGCTAGCGGCCATTTGAAGGCTTCCTTTTTCATCATGTAATAGACCTTGATGCCGAGCGCCTGAAACGTCGCCATGGCGATGATGAAATCCCAGTTTGAGCTATGGGGCATGCCGATGATCAGAAGCTTTTTGCGATCTGGCAATTTGCCAACAATTTTCCAGCCAATCATTTTTAACACCAGACTACCAATGCCCCGGGTCAACCAATTGCCCATCCGCGGTGTTGACGCGGAGACGATGCTATTATTGAATGCTGCCATATTGCCGTTCCCGCTTGTTGGATGATTCTTCCAAGCCTAACCTATCATAAAGATGAAGGATGCCCATGGCCAAGAATAATGTCAGCAAGTATGCGTGGCCAAGGCATTTAAGAGCGAGTGTCATCCCTCTGTTGTTTATATTCTGATATCTAGATGAGCGAGACGCTGCTGCGGCGCAAAGTGACCCATAATTTGCTGTTGTAACCTTTTGGCGAACCGGTGCAGAGTGCCGCCTGATTTCGTGATTTTAAGAGTATCCTCATGGCCAAGAAACAAAAATATGACTGCATCAAATGTCCTGCTTATTGCTGCTCTTATGCGCATATTGCGGCCAAGAAAAAAGACATCCAACGAATGGCCGATGATTTTGGCCTGACGTTTGAGCAATGCAAAACCAAGCATACTAAAAAAGGCGACAAGGATACGCCGCGGGTGCTGCGTCATCAAAAGGACGAGCATTACGGCACGATCTGCAAATTCATTGATTTAGAGACCCGCAATTGCACGATCTATAATGCAAGGCCAAAAATTTGCCGGGAGTTTCCGACCCAAAAACGCTGTGGCTATTATGACTTCCTCACCTTCGAGCGCGAAGTGCAGGACGACAAGGAATGGGTCGCGACCACGGAAAATTAAGAGCATTGAGAGATGGTGCGGGAAATACTTCCAATAGCGACGGAACGTCTGCTGCTTCGACGGTTCGAGCGAGGTGACCTGCCCATTTTCGTTGCCTATCGCAACGATCCTCAAATTGCCAAATATCAGAGCTGGACTTCATATTCGATGTCAGAGGCCAGCAAGTTTTTTGAACAGCAATCCAAGCTCGCTTTCAATATGAATGAGACATGGTTTCAAATCGCTATGTCTCGGCAGAGTGATGATCAACTGATTGGCGACGTCGCGGTGCGATTCTACGACAGAGGCCGCAGCGCCGAAATTGGGTTTACGGTTGCAGCCGCCGCGCAAAATTGTGGCTTTGCGACGGAGGCGGTCGCAGCTGTCGTTCGGATGTTGTTCTTGTCATTGGCCAAAGACCGTCTGAGCGCGATTGTCGATTCACGAAACCACGCTGGCGTGAAATTGTTGGGCAAAACTGGCTTTCATCAAAGCGATGTTCGGGCAGGAATATTGTTCAAGGGCGAGAAAATTACCGAGTACGAATTTACGCAAATTAGACCGGTGTAATCATTTCCTGTTGCCCCTCTTGCTGTCCTTCTTGTTGTCCCTCTTGCTGTCTGTGCCATAAATTCGCATAGACGCGCTGTTGCTCTAGCAGGTTTTGATGGGTGCCTTGCTCAACCACCAAACCGTCCTCTAACACCAAAATTCTATCCGCATCGATAATCGTCGACAGGCGGTGGGCGATGACCAAGGTGGTGCGATCTTTCGACACCGCTTTCAATGCGATTTGAATATGCTGCTCGGTGGCGCTATCAAGAGCGGAGGTCGCTTCATCGAGGATCAGGATTGGCGGGTCTTTGAGGATTGTGCGGGCAATCGCCACCCGCTGTTTTTCACCGCCTGAAAGTTTTAAGCCCCGCTCACCGACTTGAGTTTCATAACCCTTCGGCAGACTGATAATAAAGTCATGGATTTGCGCCAGTTTTGCGGCGGCTTCGATTTCAGACGCGCTGGCGCTCGGTTTTGCATAAGCGATGTTATAGCCGATCGTGTCGTTAAACAGGACCGTATCTTGCGGCACCATGCCGATGGCGCGGCGCAAACTGTCTTGCGTCACGCCGCGAATATCTTGTCCGTCAATTGTGACATTGCCGCTGGTAATGTCGTAAAATCGAAACAAGATACGGCTGATCGTTGACTTGCCAGCGCCGGACGCTCCGACAATGGCGATGGTTTGGCCGGGTTCGACATCGAACGAAACCCCATGTAGGATTTGCCGATCCTGATCATAGGAAAAAGTAACATCGGAAAAACCGATTGCCGCGCCGTTGATTTGCAAGTCTGGCGCATTGTTCTTGTCGGCGATTTCCATCGGTTTGTTCAGTAAAGAGAACATCTTCTCCATATCGACCAGAGATTGCTTAATCTCGCGATAAGCAAAGCCGAGAATATTGAGCGGCTGAT
>JAZGEB010000276.1:0-5233 GCA_036478515.1 Parvularculaceae bacterium
GTCAAAACCACTGGTATCGAGAATATTCCCAAAACGGGCGCTTTCATTCTAGCGATTAACCACCCAAGCGGGATTGCCGATGGCATCGCGCTATACGACGCAGTCCACCCGGTCCGGCCAGATATGACGTTCTTTGCCAACCGGGACGTCCTTCGCTTAAACGAAAAGCTCAGTGACCTAATTATTCCAGTTGAGTGGGTTGAGGAAAAAAAATCCAGAGCAAGAACTAGAGAAACGCTTGTCGCAACAGCGAAGGCCTTCAAAGCAGACAAAGCGATCATGCTTTTTCCGTCTGGCCGCCTGGCTTTCATGGATCATGGCCGAAGCCTAACCGAGCGACCTTGGATTAACTCCGTTGCCGTCATGGCTAAAAAATATCAGGCCCCGATCATTCCTGCTTTTTTGGAATCACGCAATTCATGGCTCTATTATTGGCTCGCCGGGCTGCATACGGAATTGCGAGATATCACATTATTTCATGAATTACTGAACAAAAAAGGCCAGACCTTTCGCCTCACCATTGGGCCGCCAATTTTGCCTCATGAGTTGGCAGAGGACAACAATCTGGCCGCCGCAGATTTGCGAAACTATGTGGTCAATGATTTGAGCCAAGGACGGGGTTTTGGTTCAAGCAAAACCCCGTAAGGTTCTTAACATCCCGGTCTTGGCCCAAGGGATGATTTGAATTCAAATCACCGCAGGAGGGCTTTGCTCGGCATGACAGCACTGAGGTTTACATCCAGCACCGTCTCCCCGGCGTAGGCCGGGGTCCATCTCTGTTAACCCCGCCCGCTAGCTCGTCCAGAGCTGGGCCCCGGCCTTCGCCGGGGATGCGCGACCTGGTCAAAACCCGGCGGGATACCCCCACCCGGCTTGGATATTCTAATATGGGCCGTCGCCCCGGATCAAACCGATCAAGTCCGAGAAGACAGCTATGGCTGATCACACATCACTACCATAAGTCATCTGCATAAAGACATCCTCAAGGTCCGCTTCCACGGTGGAAATATCCTTGACAGAGATACCGGCTGAACTAATGCCGGATAAAATATCTGCAACCCGCGTGCTGCTGGGCTTGTAAGTAATATACAAGGCGCCATCATCGCGCAATTCTGTGTCCAGGCCGTTTAAGTCTGGCACCGATGAAATTTTTTCATCCGGCACAATCATCAATACTTTCGAATCCAATGACGAGAGCAACTCAGTAGTCGGTTTGCATGTAACGAGTTCGCCATGATGAATAATACCGATTGTGTCACACAACTCTTGGGCTTCTTCGAGATAATGCGTGGTCAGAATAATTGTCACGCCTTGCGTGTGCAACTCCATTACCTGCTCCCACATTTGTTTGCGCAATTCGATGTCGACGCCAGCGGTGGGTTCATCAAGAATTAAGATGGGCGGCGAATGGACCATCGCTTTGGCGACCAGAAGCCGCCGCTTCATACCGCCAGACAGCATCCGTACATAGGCATCAGCTTTGTCATCAAGGCCGAGGCGGTGCAAAATTTCCATCGTCCGTCGCTCAGCTTTGGGCACACCATAAAGACCGGCTTGAAGTTCCAAGCCTTCTCTTGGGGTAAAAAACGCATCCGCATTTATTTCCTGCGGTACGACTCCTAAAGCCGCCCGCACTTGGCGCGGGTTCTTATCAAGATCAAAGCCCCACACCGATATATCCCCAGCGGTTTTAGTGACGAGCCCGGCCAGAATATTGATAAACGTGGATTTGCCCGCGCCATTTGGCCCCAAGAGACCAAACACCGAGCCTTGGCGAATGCTCAGGTCGATACCTTTTAAGGCTTCTTTGGGCGGTGATTTTTTAGTCCCGGCATAGGTTTTTTTAACCCCTCTGGCGGAAATAGCATATTGCGGTGTGGTCATCGGCGAGGTCATCCTGTTTGCATTGAGACATATCGGCGCGGCCAGCTCTAGCGTCAACCAGCTAAGTGACTACCGGCAAAATAGAACTTGATTACTTCGCGCGAAGAAGTTCATCGCGCAATCGGCCGGGACGGTTTTTATGATAATGGCGCATCACCAAAGTCACCACTAACATCCAAAACCCCAACAGACCGAAGAAATAATAAAACCCGGAATAATGCTCAACCAGATGGACTGCATATTCTGGCGGGGTATTGCGGAAAAACCGCGCTTCACCGTCTTCTAATAATAATCCTTCAGCCAAGTCCGTAGGCTCGGGCACGATCCCATATTCAGTCAGCGCCCAGGCTCCAGCCCCCATCAAGCCCAAAAACAACGGCGTGCCGAGCAAAAATATCGCCAGCGCCACCAGCCAATAAGGCGTGATGCGGGGGGTTTCTGCGCGCATATAGACCTGATGAAACCGATCTTCGGGCATATCAGCCAGCAGCGTCGCATCTGTTTTTTGCAACCGCTCAAACTCAACCTTAGAGCCTTCGGCGATTTCAGCGCGCAATTTTTTCTGCCAGAAATAAGTCGCCGCCGCCAAAGCCAGCAATATCGGGCAGACAATACTCAAATAAACGGTCAATCTGACCTCCAAAATTTCCCCGAAAACAAGATTTAGCGTTTTGCCCGGCTTTTGGCCAGCTGCTTTGGCGCAAGGCTATTCGCCCGAGCCAGCGCAGCCGCCAGCGCTTCGGCCAATTCCATCCGCTCATGCGGCGCAAGGAACGAGCCGATGATCAACCGCCTGCCATGAGACACCAAACAAAGCTGGCTCTCATGGCGCTCCGGCCGCTCCAGTAATATCGAGCTCCAATAGGGCTGTAACGACCACCGGGTCTCGTGGCCCGAAGGCAGCACCCGGCTCACCGATAATTTTTCCGGGCTGAGCATGATCCTCTCATGCAGCAGGCCCTGTCGGTAACTCAGCTTAAAGGCCAGCCAAACAAGGACAATATCCAGCCCAGCAAAGAAAAAGACCGGCCATGCCCCGAGCATTGTGGCATAGAGCGCGGTAAAAATATTGCCGCCGATCACGACCCCCATAACCAACCGAAAACCTTTATTGGATAGAGATCGGTTCGGGGACAAAATGGCATCAAAATATAAGTCTTGGGGGCCATCAGCGGCGATCTCAGGGGCGGCCAAAGCTTTTCCCTTGGCCATAGGCAGCATCGTTTCAAGCAACAGATCCTTGGTCATAGCAAACCATACCAACGAGAAGGAAGGAGGCAAAGGCACAATTTGCCGCGCCACTTACTGTTAAAAAATATCCAAAACACTGGAAAAATGCCTTAAATCACGCTTAGTTGGCGGCAGTTGCTTATTTCAGCAAGATGAAGCCCCAACAAAATCTGATTTCAGGAGATACGAATGTCAGAATATACTGAAAATGTCCGCAAATATGTAGCAAATGCGAGCGATGATACGATCGATAAAATCGTCAAGCATCTTGGCATCGCCCTCCAAAGCAAAGATGCCTCTTTGGTTGCTTGTTCTGATCCATCAGAATTAGAGCGCGTGCGCGAAAGCTGGTGTAAAAAGAAGCTCGGCTCCGACAAGTCTGACAGTGATCTTGATGCGGTGATTAATGATGTCTGTGTTCAGATGGCTGGTGAAGCCGGTACAAAACACCGCGTTACTTTCTATTATATCGTAGCTGACAAGCTGGATAAGCTAATTACACTTTAGATACCCGCCCCAACATTTAACAAGGAGTGACACGATGGGTAAGAGAGACGATTTGATCGCTAAATATGCGGCAGATATCAAAGAACATTTTGGTGAAAGCGCCAATATGGGTTTGCTGACCAAAGTGACGATTGGTTGTGGCCCGGCAATTTATAATGCCGATGCCTCAAAAGTATCTGGTTCTGACAAGGCCGAGTTGGAAACGGTTAAAGCAAACTACCTGGTCAAAAAGCTTGGCTTGGCAGACTCAAACCAGCTCGACAGTGCCATTGCGACAGTGATGGACAAATATGGTAGCTCCAATCCGAGCAAATACCGCGCTGTCGTATATTACATGCTGTGTAAGCATTTCAATAAAGAGAGCGTCTACGGCTAATGGGTGCGGGATAAATTAATCAAGCGCTGCCCCCGGGCGGCGCTTTTTTTTTGCGTCAATTTCAGCTATGCGGGGTCCGATGCCAAAAAACATGACCAGAGCTGCGGTTGCTGAATTTTACCACCGCCTCGCCGCCGGCAAACCAGCCCCGCAAACGGAGTTGGTCTATTCCGACCCCTATACATTACTGGTCGCGGTCACATTGTCGGCCCAAGCAACCGATATTGGCGTTAACAAAGCCACAGCAAAACTGTTCCCAATTGCCAATACGCCGCAACAAATTATTGCGCTGGGCGAGGCAAAGCTCGGGGACTATATTAAAACCATTGGCCTGTGGCGCAATAAAGCCAAAAATGTTGTCCGGCTGTCACAGATGTTGCTTGATGATTATGAGGGTCGCGTTCCGCCGGTCCGCGCTGAGCTGGAAAAACTCCCTGGCGTTGGCCGCAAGACCGCTAATGTCGTGTGTAATGTTGCCTTTGGCCAACCCACTATCGCGGTCGACACGCATATTTTTCGGGTTGGCAATCGCACAGGGCTAGCTCGCGGCAAGAATGTTTTGGAGGTTGAGCATCGCCTCGAAAAAGTAACGCCGACAGAATATATGATGCACGCGCATCACTGGTTGATCCTGCATGGGCGGTATGTCTGTAAGGCGATTGGCGATCCGGTTTGTTCTGAATGTCCGGTTTCGGATCTATGCCATTATTCGCCCAAAACACCGGTCGGCGGTTTTCCCAAAAAGAAAAAACCAGCAAAGAAAAAACTGCCGCGCAAAATGGCGCATAAGCCAAAGCTCAAGGGGGCAAGCTAATGAGTGCGAAAGACTTATATGCCGAGCTGACAACAGGCCTCGGGCTTGAGTTGGCGGAAAAAGGATTTAGCCCTAAAGGAAATTCCTGGGTCCGCCAGACAGATGACAATTGGGCTGTCATTGGGTGTCAAAAAAGCCCCAAAAGCACAACGGAAGAGATTATATTCACCATAGAATATGGCATATTCTCGCGCCTAATCAGCGATTTTTTCACGCCAGAATTTGCCGACAAAGTGCCGACCTTAGCTATGTGTCATTGGCGTAGAAACTTGACGGCGCTTCTATCAAAAAGCGACCCACAATGGTGGTCGGTCGCAAACACGCAAATCCAAACGCTCAAATCCGAGCTGGTCGGCCACCTGAACAAGCTGGCGCTGCCAGACCTCAACACCCACCTCACCGATAAGCAACTTGGCGCAGCA
>JAZGEB010000277.1:0-2612 GCA_036478515.1 Parvularculaceae bacterium
GCAAGCGCGGTGCCGCCGTCATTTTCCTCAAGATTAGTGGTGAATATCCCAGCGGTGATCGAATGGGTCGGACCAGAATGGCCAAGCGAAAACCCAACCAGGCGATCAAAATCAAACGCGTCGGTGAAGGCGGCTCGTTCCAAGGTGGAGATAAACCGCGATGAGGTTTGTTCATCGAGGGAATTATGGGTTTTATGCTGGCCCACCGTCAACATCAAAGGTCCGCCGCCTGGGCTGTACTCAATCAAGGCATCTTCGAAAATAACCCCATCCGCATCAAGACTAACTTGCAGTTTATATTCCGTATTGGCGCCAAGCTGGCCAAAGACCTTGAGCCGCGCTCGGCGGACTTCTTCATCTTCGATGGTGCTATCGGGGTTGGAAAGATCGGCTGACGTATAATCCAGTTGTAAGCGCCCGCCGATCGCGAAGCTGGCATCTTGGGCCATTGTCTTGGGGGGGAGGGTGCAAAGACATAGCGTCAAGCAGCCAAAACTGATTTGTCCGAGGTGATGCACCGGTTTTCCCCTTAATTCCACAGCAGTAGGGCGCTGATTCTTCACAAGAGACTGTGGCGCAAATGCTGCGCTGCCGCAAGCATCGCCTTAGACAAGCCTGATTGGCTGAATAAACTAGACAGGATAAAGGGCTCACGATAGCCTTTTACCAAATATAGGAGGGTTTATGCGGTTCGCTGTTGCGATTTTTTGTGTGATGGCTTTTTGGGGGTCGGCGGTTCACGCTGCAATTCCGCCTGAGATCATGACGCCGTATCAGGCTTACCGAAGCCAGTTAGCGGCGCAGGATTACACTGCCGCTCTTGGCTCTGCTAAAAAAGCTTGGCAACAATCAGAGGAAATATTAGGCGATGCAAAACTGACCGGCGATCTGGCGCAAAATTACGGGTTGCTTGCCATCAGGTTTGAGGAAGATGCGCTGCCAGCGTTTTTACGGGCAACAGAATTGGCGCGATTTCATGATTTGGAAAAAAGCCCGGAAATTTATCTCGATCGAGAGTTAACCGTCATCCGTCTACTGTATGATGCATCACGCTATGTAGAGGAACTAACTCACATTGTGGCGGCGGAAAGCTTTTTAACCGACCATGATCTGTGGCAGTCGGTCTATGCCGGGGAGGTGATGATTGAAAAATCGAAACATGCCTTGAGCCAAGAAAATTTTGATGACACCTTTCTTTATGCCAAAAAGGCACTCGAAATATTCTCAACCAAGGACCAGGCCGAGGTTGGGGAATATCCGGTCCTGGCCAATATGCTGGCAGCCCTCGCAGCGGAACAAAAACGGGATTATTTAGGCGCAGCACTATATTCTCAACCAGTCATGGAAGCGTTCGGTCAGACTGAAGCGGGGCGCGATGGGGAGATGTACATGACCTCTTTCAGGCGGTGGCTCCGCGCCCGCTACGTATTGGTTCACAAAGGAAAATTGCAAATGGCTAAAGAAGCCGGGCTATGCCGGTGTTGGCCTTACGACACACCGCGCAATGAGACAATTAAACGCGTTTCCAAGCGCGTTGTCCTTGATGGCTTCCATGAGATTCCCGCTGGGTTGGCAATCTATGAATTTGATTTGAAAGACAGTGGTAGACCAGTCAATATCAGAACGCTGTTGGTCCACCCGGCGAATATGACATTGACCAAATTCTCCAAGCGTCTGCTCAAGAAATCAAAATATGCCGCTCGCAAAGAAGGTGAAACGGCAGAAAGTCGTAAGAACCTGATAGAATTTTATGATTATAAGGGGCTGAGTGTGACTGTAGTGCGGGCGAGAAGGTAAAATCAAGGGCTAAAAAAGAAGCCCAGCGAAGCTTGCCGCTGGGCAATTTTACCGGAAAATAACCCAAACTGTTGACCCTAGCAAAAGCCGGCTTTTTTCAAAATCTGGTGGGCTTTGATCACCGCTTGCAATTGTTCTTCCGCGCCGCGATCGCCCTCATTTGAATCTGGGTGAAAGCGTTTCACCAGCTCTGCATATTTCTTGCGAATCTCTGAGCTGGCGGCATCGGTTTTCAAATTCATCGACTTGAAACTGTCGACCTGCAATTTGGTCAAGCGACGGCCCGAGCGCATTGCGGCTTCCTTATTCATCGAGCCAGCAGCGCCAGGGGTCTGGTTGAAAATCCCGACCGCATTATCAATTTCAGCCTTGCCATCAAGCCCGGCCCGCGCCGCAGCGGAGGCCCGCGCATTTTGCGCCATCTTCCAGGTTGGTCGACCGCCATAGCGATTTTGTTCCTGAAACGCCTTTTGCTCGTCATCGGACATATTGGCAAAAAAGTTCCAGTTTTTATTATGCTCGCGCGCATGCTGAACGCACATCCACAAATATTTGTCGAGTTCATTGGGGGATTTCGCCACCCGCGATTCGGCCTTCTCCTTACAGTCGGGCTTTTCGCATATTTTGGCTGCCTGCTTGGTCCAACTTTTTTTGGAGGTGCGGGAGCCTTTGGTCGGGGTCACTCGAATATCGAAGCCGCGCCGTGGTTTATAGTCGTAATCGTCTGCCATGAGGGTAATATGGGGGTAAGTTAGTTAAAGAACAATTCTTGACTTGTGCGGCCATTTGCGGCTTTGTCTTTTGTTGGCCTTTTT
>JAZGEB010000278.1:0-4097 GCA_036478515.1 Parvularculaceae bacterium
AATGCCACCTTGCGTAGCTGAAAAAATAGTGCCGTTGAGATCAATAGTGAAGGATTGCAGCGCCGCTGCATAAATGGCTTGCGTCGTACCATCACCGCCGACGACCGTATTCAAATCTGTGTCGAAAACGATCGTGCCAGTAACACTATCTCCGACGCTCAACACAGTCTCAAGGGCAGGGGCGCCAGGCGATCCAAAAGTTGTTAAACTCTCAATCTGGCCGGCGAAATCAATGGTGATAACAGCTGCATTAGCGGCTAGAGGCATGGCAATCATGGCGAGCGCACTGGCAAAAGCCATAGCGACACGTTTTTTTATCTTTGATCGTGTGAAATACATCATTCTCTCCCGTGTTTTTACATACAAACGGGAAGGTAGGTGTCAATGACACTTTTACCTATTATCCCTCCCATGGTTAACCTATGGAATTTCGAATAAAGCGGTCAAGCGCAAAGCAGGAGACCTGTGATGTAGATCACAGGTGCCGCTAAATGTTGGAATAATCAGCGTTTGCGGGTCAACAATGCGACAATCCCGCTGACAATCGCAATGCCAAGAGCGGGCATGAACAAGATGAACACCATGCCGGTGTCGCAGCCATCCTTACAAGAGCCATATTCATGATCCCAGTAAAGCCCGCCCGCAACCAGCGCTGAGAGAATAAAAATGAGGGTAGCGAGAATAGAGATGATTTTCATGACGGCCTCTTGATTAGTGTTCAATCCGATATTGGATGAAGTCAGATTTAACCGCGACTTTATCATAGAGCTTGCGGGCGGTGATATTGTTTTCGTCAGTATGCCAATAAAGCCTGCTTATCCCCGCTTTTGTCGCGGCCTCGCGGACGGCCTCTATGAGGAGGCGACCAGCGCCGCCGCTGCGGCAATCGGGCGATACAAATAGGTCTTCGAGATAGCAATAGCCGTTTTTCTGCCACGTGGAGTTGTGGCAAAGATAGTGGGTGAAGCCAACAAGCTGATCCGTCTTCTGGTCAACGCAGACAAACCCGTGATGGCCATCTGCCCCGATCAATCGGGCCCATGTTTGCTCAGTCACATCTTCTGGAACCGCCGCTTTGTAAAATGTAAGATAGCCCTGCCATAATGGCAGCCATTGGGGTTTGTCGTTCTTGGTGAGCGGGCGAATAATCAGCGGCATTGAGTGAGTTTGGCGTTAAAGCAGGAGAGGTGCAAGGTTTGTTAAAAAGAGAAGCTCGTTCGAGCGGTTTTTCCAAGCTGAACTATCGACCCCTCACCCGCTCGCGAAGGGCTTCGCTGGCCTCTCCCAAGGGAGAGGCAATCTGTTCTTTCCCTCTCCCTTGGGAGAGGCACAAATTTTCCTTAAAATTTGGGTGAGGGGTCACGCTATCAACTAATTACCGTCATCCCGAACTTGTTTCGGCGGGATAACGCCTATGTGCTTCGTTGACCAATGTCATCCCTTAACGCCGATATGCGAGCCGGGACCTGAGGCCCGCATGTCAGATCCCGGGTCTTCGTCCGGGACGACACATGGACTCACCCGCGCAAGCAGAGGAGGAATTCTTCCCCCATTCTTATGGGGCCCAATGAATAAAGGAAGTGGGCGCGAAGCGGTCGATGGGGGTCCGCCGTGAGGCGGCTTATCGAGCTTAATTTAACTTTGAAGACAGGTCGGTAATTGCTTTTTCCACCAGCGCATTTTGGCCTTGGGCTTTGACCCGTTCTGCGACGATATTTTCTGCAGCTGCGGCGGCGAGTTCTGCGGTTTGGGCCCGGACATCGGCAATGGCTTGGGCCTCGGCTCGGGCAATTTTGCCTTCGGCGGCTTTGGTCTGTCGTTCTAATTGTTCATCGAGTTTCAGCCGCGCTTCTTTGGAAAGACGCTTGGCGTCTTTTTTGGCTTGGTCGATTATTGCTTGGGCTTCGTCTTCGGCTTCGCGCTGGCGGCGTTGATATTGGGCCAGCAGGCTTTGGGCTTCTTCGCGAATTTGCCGGGCAGATTCTAATTCATCGGCGATTTTTTTGGATTTGGCGTCGAGGGCATCGGTGGCGACTTTGCCGCCTTTGGTGGTTTTCCAGATAATCGCCAAGACGATCAAGAACGGGATTAAAACCCAAGTCGCGGTATCTTGAAACAGCGGCACAGACCCATGATCACCGCTTTCTGGGTGGAGTACTTCCGCGGTATGATCGGCATTATCCAGATCAATAGCGGGTGCCTCATGCTCTTGAGGGGCCGGTGCTGGCTCATCATGAGAAGTGGGTTGGTCCTGTTGGTCCTGAGCGCGTCGGATCATCTTGCTGTCTCGTCTTTAACTGGCGTTTATCGCCGCTTTTGCGGCTTCGGCGGTGGGCATCTCATCGATTAAAGCGTCGACCAAGGCTCGTGTCGTGTCGATCGCAGCTTCTTGCACCTTTGCCGTAGCTTGGGTCTTCATTGCGTGTATGCGCTGTTCAGCGGCGGCGACTTGAACCGTCAGCTTTTCTTCATTTTCAGCCTGCATCGCGGCAATCTCTTTATCGAGCTGGCTGCGGGTTTGCGCGGCGATGGAAGAAGCTTTGGCTTTAGCATCGGCGAGGGCCTGATTATAGGTTTTCTCGGCGTCTTCGGCTTGGCGCTTCAATTCTGCGGCCTGATCATAATCATCCGCAATGCGGTTGCGGCGTTCCTCGATGATCCCGCCCAATTTAGGCAGGAATATTTTTGACATCAGCACATACATAACGCCGAAGGTCAGCAACAGCCAGAAAATCTGGCCGGGGAATGAGCTGGTGTCGAATTGCGGCAAGCCGCCGGATTTCTCCGACGTTTCTGCCGCAATGCTAACAGCTTTGATCAAAGGGGAACCCATATCGGTGTCCTTTAAGTCTCGCGCTAGCTGACATTGCCAAGAATGATCATCGCGATCACGAAGCCAAGCAGGCCGGTGAATTCGGTCAGAGCGAAAGCGAGGAACATGGTGCCCCGGTTTGCGGCGGCGGCGGATGGGTTTCTAAAAGCGCCGGAAAGGAAGTTCCCGAAGATGATGCCGAGGCCAATACCTGCCCCTGCGAGAGGCAAAGAGGCGATACCGGCACCGATCATGGCTGCTGCATTCATATCCATTTTTTTAGTCTCCAAGTAATTTCAATTGAGCAAATTTAACGGGTCCCGGTCTCGCTACCCTGCTCGGGGCGGCGCGGGAAAGAGTTAGTGATCCGGGTGGAGCGCATCGCCGAGATACATGCTCGACAATACGGCGAAAATATACGCTTGCAGGAACGCCACCAGAATTTCAAGCAGATAAACCGCAACGCTGCCCAAGATCGGGAAGATTGCCAAGCCTTTCATTGCCCCTGCTGCACCGAGCAGCGCAATGGTAAAGCCAGCAAAGAGTTTGAGAATCAAGTGACCAGCAAACATATTGGCAAATAGTCGAATGGCGAGCGACAGAGGCCGGGACAGGAACGAGACGAACTCAATCACAATAATCAACGGTAAGAGCCATAGCGGCACGCCAGAAGGGGCGAAGAGTTTGAAAAATTTAAACCCATTTTTGTACAGGCCGTACACAATCACGATTAAGATCGTAATCATCGCCAATGTCAGCGTCACCGCAAGATGGCTGGTCGGCGTAAATACATGGGCCCAATGAGGAATGCCCGGTAGCGTCGGCAATAGGCCGAGCAGATTGGCGAGGAAAATGAATAAGAACAAGGTGAAAATATACGGGAAGAATTTCATCCCTTCATTGCCGGCCATTTCGCGCAAGGTATCAGCCACAAAGCCATGCAAAGTCTCGCCAAGCGATTGCATCCGGCCGGGCACCAGCGAGACTTTTCTGGTCGCCAAAGACATGAACGCGCAAGCGACCAGCAGGACCATTGCCATCGATAAAGCGGCATTGGAAAATGAAATATTGATGTCGCCAATTTTGAGCGGGATAATATCGACGATCTCGAATTGTTCCATCGGATCAGCGATGGAAAAATCAAGCGGATGATGCTGTAGCAACAGTCCAACCAGGTCAAATAGTCCAGCCATATGGCAGCCCCAGATCCTTTAGCCTCTATTGGCTATTGTTATCTTCCGCTTCCGTGGTTTTAGCCACATCTGCATCCATTTTCTTCATCGCC
>JAZGEB010000279.1:0-3791 GCA_036478515.1 Parvularculaceae bacterium
AGGTAACAGCAGCATCGGCAGAGCCGAGGATCATCACATCAGCGGCTTTTGAGCCTTCTGGGATCGGGGTTGGCTTGGGTGCGTCGTCATTTGCCGGTGGTGCTGTCTCGGCTGTTGTTGGCGTTTCTACGCTCTGGTCGGCGGCCGCTTTGGATTCTTTTGAGTCAGCGCCGCCACAAGCGACAAGAGCCAAAGCCGAAACGGCGAGGAGGGTGGTTTTGAATAGTCGGGTCATATCAGATCTCGTTTGCTGGCCAGCGGCCCTTTAATTTATTGGGAAGAAGAATCGCCTATCCCGGCCAAAAGTGCAAGGGCAAGTGGATTACAGCTTGGAGATAATTAAAGCTCAATCGGTTGCTTGATCCCGCATGAGCGACATTTTTTGCGGCCGGTATGTTTTGCAAAAGGGACCAATCCGAACCAAAATGAAAGCAGCGGCAAGATCGGGGACTTCATGGTTCGGAGGTTTTGCGTCTGACAGTTGACGCATTTGTCCTCTGTTTGTCGATTTTCAGCAAGAGTCTGCGACACCAAGTCCTTGGTCGTGCGAAACTGGGCAATGGGAACGAATATTTTCACCCCGCCAAGGGCAATTCTTAAATCCGGCTGCATGGTTAGTGTTTCCGTATCTTGCATCTGGGACAGGATGCCATTTGCCTGCAGCAGCCCATGGACGATATAGGCTTCTTCTGGATCAAAATATGTCGCAAAAAATCTCAACCTAGTTGCCATCCATCAGCTTCTTCATTCGCGCTAGCGCGCCCATCAAGTCGCCTTTTTTGGCAGGCGCGATCGCTGGCCTGGATCGCCGAGCGACATCGGAGCGGGAAAAACCTGTCGGCGAGAGACCTTTTTTGGTCAGCTGCTCTTCGCGTTTGAGGGCGTGGGTGGCGCGTTGGACGATGGCAATTTTGGTCACCCGGCCATGGCCCAAAAAGCTGTTGACCTTGCCGAGCAGCGCGGGGAGTTGATATTGTACTTGCATCGCGGCGGCGCCGTGTAGGGCGGCGACCTGAAGAATTTGCGCCCGGCCATTTCGCTTCAAGCGGAGTGGGCGACAGATTTTGGCCAATTCCGGCCCGGCAATTTCTGGCCATTTTTGCGCTAGCCTAGGGTCCATTGCGCCGGAGGCTTGGGCCAAGCGGGCAAGCTCTTTGCCGGACGCTCGTGCAATCGCTGGCGGCGCTTTGCGCGCGGCGCGCGTATTGACTGTTGGCGGGGAATGGCGTTGGTGCATGGCTCAGCCTACACCCAAACCTGACCCCGCGCCAATGCCAAAGCCACAAGCTAACATAAATGCCAAAACCAATCACCGTGCCGTTGCTGACTTGGTATGACACCCATGCTCGGGTGTTGCCTTGGCGCGTGCCGCCAAACTCAGCGGCTACGCCAGACCCCTATCGAATTTGGCTGTCGGAAGTGATGCTCCAGCAAACCACCGTGGCGACGGTGAAACCGCGCTTCATTCGCTTTATTGATTTATGGCCGAGTGTTGCGGATCTTGCTGCCGCGCCGGTCGAGGATGTGTTGGCTGAATGGGCCGGGCTTGGCTATTATGCGCGGGCGCGAAATTTGACCAAATGCGCCCAAATGGTGGTCAAAGACTATGGCGGCGCGTTTCCAGTGACGGAGCAAGTGTTGCTGACCTTGCCCGGGATCGGACCCTATACCGCCGCTGCCATTGCCGCGATTGCGTTTGATCAGCCTGCGGTCGTGGTGGATGGCAATATCGAGCGGGTGATGACCCGGATGTTTGCGGTGCGCCAACCGATTGCCACGAGCAAGGAAAAATTGCGCACCCATGCTGCTAGCTTAACACCGAAAAAACGCCCCGGTGACTATGCCCAAGCGTTGATGGATATTGGGGCAACCATCTGCACCCCGCGTAATCCGCTCTGCGCTTTGTGTCCCTTGAGCGCAAAGTGCATGGCTTATAAGCAAGGCGTGGCCGCAGAATTACCATTGAAAAACGCGCAGGAGCAAAAGCCGGTGCGCCGAGCCCATATTTATGTCGCGCTGACAGATCAGGGCGCGGTGATGGTTGAGCGGCGCCCCTCCAAGGGACTTCTTGGCGGGATGCTCGGTCTGCCGACAAGCCCGTGGCCCAAGCAAGGACAGCCAGAATATCGGCCCCCCTTTGACGGCGCTTGGGGAAAAGCCGGCGAGATGCGCCATACATTCACGCATTTCCATCTCGACAATCAAATATGGCAAGCGAAGATGAATGAGACACCGGACCATCGGTGGACACAAGACTATGACGCTTTGCCAACACTTTTTCGCAAAGCGATATTGATCGCGATTGATGCGTCAGTATGAATAAAAAAAGCCCGGTGAAACCCGGGCTTTTTGTGATCGAAATATCGTTGCCGATTTAGCTGTCGTCACCTTCTTTATAAGAAGAAGGTGTTTCGCCTTTGTCATAGCGGTCGGCAAATTCGGTTTTACCCCCGGCATCGAGAACTTTTGCTTGGCCCTGCCAGTCATCACGCACGATGCGGCCTGGGAATTCAAGCTTATTGTCGAGCCATTTTATCTCATCTGCGGTCCAATGCTCGATTTGATCATAATACCAGATGCCGATCTCATTGAGCAGTTTTTCGTAATTTGGACCAATGCCTTTGATCTTTTTCAAATCATTAGCGGGTCCATTTGTCGGGCTATCATAAAGTTTTGGTTTGGTGCCAATATCCATTGATGCCGCGCCAATCGCTGCTGCTCCAGCGGCGACCCCGCCGCCGCCGCTCGCGTGTGTGTCCAAGGCCCCGCTTGGGGCGACAGAACGATAGCTGTCGGAATGGGTAATTTCAGTACGCCGACGATGCCAAATCCACCAGCCAATAAACAGACCGAGGAGAAATGCTAGCGCCAAGAGCAGCCATTGATGTGTAATAAGCCAAAACATGAGTGTTCTCCTTAGTTGGCTGAGACTTTAAATTCGATCCGACGATTAGCCGCCCGACCATCTGCTGTTCGATTGTCGCCGACCCAGACATTTTCGCCATATCCTTTAGCGAGGTAGCCTGTGGTGTTGACGCCCTTGTTGCCGAGATAGGTGAGGACGGCATCGGCGCGCATCTGGCTCAAATTCATATTCATCTCGGCGGGACCGGATGAATCTGTATGACCTTGAATTTCGATACGGTAACCAGCGCATTTTTTTGCGACTGTCGCCAGCTGATCCAATACTGGAAATGATGCTGGTCTGATGACAGCCCGTGAACTGGCAAAATTGATTTTGTCTTTCAGGGCGCTGTTGAACTCATCCTGACACGTATCGATGGCCACGGTTGGCGCCGGTGCAGGCGCTTCAACCACCGGTTCTTCAACTGGTGCGGGCTCTTCAATAATTACCGGCTCTGGCGCAGAGACCGTGATCAAACTGGTATAGCCAGATTCAAAATTGGCGAGGCTCGCTTCGGCTCGGGTTTTGTGGGTGATATCATCAACCTCGCCAAATAGCGTAAATTCCGCATCAACGGCGTTTACACCGCCCCGGTCCAGCATCTGCAAAGCCATGAGGTTTTGTAACGCGGCTGCACTCCAAGTCGGTGAGGGCACGCCTCGGGCAACTTGCATTTCATCGACGACGCCGCCAGGGAACATGGTTTTGGCTTCTGCAACAAGCGCTGTCCGGGCTTCTTCGCTCGGGACAAAGCCAGTGAGCGTTACCGGGCCGTCTTTTAGTGGATAGGTCGCATTCCAGGAATATGGTTTAGCAAGGGGGATTTGGTTGCCGCTTGTGGCGAGTTTAATCCCGCTGACATCAACCTTGGTGACGCCCCCTGAGA
>JAZGEB010000280.1:0-4332 GCA_036478515.1 Parvularculaceae bacterium
TTCCATTTTATCGAGCGTTCGCTTTGCGCTGCGGATCGCTTCGGCACTGCCAAAATCAGCATCCATGGCCAGCCCGGCAAAATATTTGCCATAGAGGGCGCCCATCACTTTGGCGCGGGGCCGGGTCAAGAACCGATCAATCGGTTCATTGATCTGCCCATGCCCGCCGCCGCCATTGAGATTAAACGCTAGATGCGAGCAAAAGCGCTGCACCGGGTCGCGCAACACGGTAATGAAATCATGACTGGTCGACCACGCATCAATCGTGTTGGTGCCAAGTGGCGCATGACCGGTCAGACATTTATAGCCGGTTTCAAGGTCGGTGTGCAGCAAGGTGCGACGGATTTCACTGGCGCGAGTTAAAATATCGTGGCGCGAGGCCTCATTGGCGGCGAAGCCAAGCTCCTTGGCCGCTGTGGAAAAACTGGTTTCGGGCGAGATGATGGTTCGGGACAGTCGGAAAATCTTGCGCAAGCCATTTTCCACTGACGTACCGCCACATTTGGGCACGTGGACAAAGACAATCCCGCGGGCGTGAAAATGGCTCGCCAGACGCCGGGGCGGCAAGCCGTTTTTCAGATCGCTGATTGTATCCCGCAGGAATGACTTTTGTTTGGCCATATGCCCCAATAATTTCCGTTAAGCATAAACTAGACTATGATTTGCATCGGTTAATTTTTTCTTCCATATCTGGCTTGCTGGGTAAAAAGGATCTGGGGCAATCGTGAAACTATTACAGCACCCAACCCTCGCGGCGATTGTCTCTGGTGAGCGGCCGTTCTGGTCGATGGTCGGCCATGCCAGCGGGGTGTTTCTGGCGCGGTTTGGCGGTGCCTTTTCAAATTTCTTTTTTGCCTTGATTTTGGCGCGGCTGTTACCCCCTGATGAAGTTGGCTTTGTCTTATTGTTAAGCTCGCTCGCCATGTTGATTGCGTTATTTGCAACCATGAATGTCGAAAATGTTGCGGTCCGGTTCTTATTGCAGCCGATCGCCCGAGGCGAGCCCGGACCAGCGGCGGGATATGTCGCTTTTGTGCGCAAAATCTGCCTGCGGATGACACCGGTGGTGATGATTATTTATGGCGCAGCTTTGATCGGCCGTGAATATACCGGTAGCGGGCTTGGCGGCGATAGCGGATTGGTGCCGAGAGAATTTCGCGCGATCCTGATCGCTGCATTGTGTATTCCCTTTTTTACCGGTCTCAGACTGGGAAATCGTTATGGCGTCGCGCTTGATCGGGTTATGCGAAGCGCCATTTCCTGGGGTTTTTTGCGGCCATTCTTTTTGATGTTGATGGCGGCCGCGCTGCTGCTCAGTGGCACCGAGGGGCGGATTGATCTGATCGCCGGGTTGGCGCTGATCGCCTGTGTCCTCGCCTGGGGGCTACAACAATGGTTGCTGAAGGGCATGATGGCGCCGCTGGCCCATGTGCGCCCGGATATGAGCGACAAAAAAGAATGGTTGTCGACCGGCCTCTATCTCTCGGTCACCGTGGTGTTCTTGGACTTTTTCCCCAATATTGTCTTATTTGCTGCGTCCTTTGGGTTGTCGTCTGGATCGCTTGGTCTATTCGCTATTGCGGTGCAATTTATCGGATTTTTACGGATGGGGATTATGGCGGTGAATACGGCCACGGCCCCGAAGATATCCAAAGCGATCAGCACTGGCCACGAGACCCAAGTTCGGCGCTTATTGGCGCAAACCACGCTTCTCAAAATAGGACCGACTGTGGCGGTAACGGCGCTGGTGTGGTTGATCGCCCCGTGGCTTGTTTCTTTATTCGGCAGTGAGTATGGCCCCGCCGCCCAGACGCTCAGAATTATAGCCATACTTCCGCTTGCCTCGGCAATTTTCGGGCCCTCGGTCACGCTCCTCAATGTCGTCGGGCATCAACGCGCGGTGTTTCGATTGTCGCTCATCTCATTGGCCATACTTGTGGTCGCGGTGCCGGTGGCTGGGCGATATTATGGCCTCAATGGTGCCGCTGGGGCGGCCGTCGTGATGATGGTTATCTGGGAAGGATTGCTGTGGTTGCGGACCCGCAAACTGACCGGGTATGACGGCTCAATCCTCGGCGCGATCAGGCATTGGCGCTAAGGCGCGGGGTTCATCCTCGAGCTGGTCATGCAATGCCAGAAACACCCCGGTCCAAAATAGCATCGGGTTCATCAAGAACACCATGAACATTTCTGACTCAGTCACCATCCGCACCAGCAGGATGGCCGCGATCGCTAAAAAGAACGGATCGGTCGTCCGTTGGCGGGCGAGCCAATGGCCAATTAATTGTCGGTAGGCCAAAAAGCAGGTCAGCACAAATAGCCCTACCCCGAGAACGCCGAGATGGACCCGGACTTCGTAATACGCATTATGAAAGAAGAAGGTATAATCCTTGACCTGAAACATGGCGGTGATTTTGGTCGCAGCATTTTCTTCGCGCCGCCAAAACGCACCGGCGCCGACCCCGAGAAACGGATGCTCGTCAATCACGGTTTCGGCAACAAGCCAAATATCCGTGCGCCCGGTCAGGGTCTTGTTTTTGCCCAGCCGGTCGAGCACCTCCTCGACCGGATCTACCTGATAAACATTGGCGAGCACCAGCCCGCCAAGGCTGGTCGCGATGACCGCCGCAGCGACGATCGCCCCGCGCAACCCACGCACCTTCACCGCCGGTCGCCACACCATACTGAGAAACAAGATCAAGCCGCCAGTCGCTCCCAACAGCAATAGCGAGGTCGCGGATTTACTGCCGACCAACAAGTAGAATGCCGGGAGCAAGACCGCGGCCCCTAGCAGTTTCCAGCGCAAGGCATAGCCCTTGGCGACGAGAATCGTCAGGCTCGCCATGATCAGGACCAGCATCCGCATGCCGAGGACATTTTTCTGGGGAAAAACCCCGCTCATGGCCATACCGCCTTGGATGCCGGGGCTATAACCGATGTCTGGATTGGCGATACTCATGAGGCCTAAAATGGCACCACTGATCAGGACGGCGACGACAATTTGCCGATGGGTTAATCTTGCCGCGGTCCAAGCGCAGATAATCAACATCAAGGCGATTAAAATGCCATATCGCAGGCTTTGCAACGGCGCGCCGGACCACAGGGTAGAGATCAGGCAAAACGCCGGGAGCAAGAAGAATGGCCAGCCTCGTTTCAGCAGCGGAACTACTTGTCGCCAGTGTAAAATCACCAGCAGCATAACCCCTGCAAAGACTGGCATGCGCAAAGGTTGGCCCATGGCAAATTCCATCGGCAGGAAGATTAACCAGCAGATTGTGACCAATTCATCCATGATCGTGCCGCGGCCGGCTTGGAGATTGACCGCAAGGTTGCGGCGATGAAGGGGGATCGCGAGGGACATATCAGACCTGCCAATCGGGAAATTTTAAGCCCGACCACTCCCGTAGGGCCGCCGCGTCATCCCGGACCTGCTCCGCGATCATTTCGACCGTGTCTGAGGGCAGAATTATCGGCATTGTAGGGCTTTTGAACGCCGCTCCTTTGGTGCGCGTCACCAGACCCCGCGGCGTATGACGCCGGAGGGCTGTGCCAAGTCGCGTCGAGCGTAAATTGAGCCACCAATTTGGCACATGGCTCACTTCGGTGATGTCATTTGCGCGATTGGTCGCGGTCAGGTTTGGGACTAATTCAACGCCTAAAAATCGATTAAGGGTCTGCATCGTTGCCGCCAGATCTTGGGTCACCTGATGAAAATCGAGGAGCAGAATATTATCGTCGCCAAAATGGTGCCGCCACGGCTCTATTTGCCAGTAATAGCGGCTCGTCGCCAGGATATGCTGGCCCGACTGGCTGGTGAGCAAGTCGTCGGGCGCGGGCAAGGTCTGACCCATCAATTGGGAATGCTGAAAATGAGACACCGCTCGGGTCACAGGATCGCGCAGAATATAGATGATTTTGGCGTTTGGCGCATAGCGGGCTATCCGCTCTGGCACCTGTTTAAAGATATCGCGTTTGGCGTAATTAGGATCGACTTCGGCGCGCAACTGAGCGCTTTTATCAAATTGATTTTCGTACCAAGAGGGCGGTCGTTGACCAGATATCTCGGGCACGAAATAATCGGTTTCCTTCATCGACGGCAAAGACAGACCAGGACATCCGCTGAGGACTTGATGGAAGGTGCTGGTCGCAGCGCGCATCGCGCCGATGACGACAAAATCCAGTGGCGTTCGGGATTGCGCTCGCATCATGCGGCGTTTAGCCGCTCGCCGGGCTTTGTTCGGCGTGTTCTCTGCATTAGACAAATTGGCCACCAAGGATCACGAGTCTCACTATAGTCGATTTCGCCTATATGGTGCAAAAGTTAAACCAGTT
>JAZGEB010000281.1:0-4008 GCA_036478515.1 Parvularculaceae bacterium
AAAATCTTGGGGTCGAGCAAGATGGTGCCATTATCGCGCGCAGCAGCAGCAAGCGCCGCCAAGCTCACTTGGCTAATCTCAGGGGCATGGGTTTTCATCTCCTGGTCCATGGCATCGGCGCCAAACAGGAAGATGCCCGCATTCCAGAAAAAATTACCATCTGCGAGATATTTTGTCGCGGTCGCCAAGTCCGGTTTTTCGCGGAAACATTTGACTTGAAAAGTGTCATCGCCCGCCTCTGGGTTGAGTGCCGCGCCGCGCTCAATATAGCCATAGCCGATTTCGGCCCGGGTCGGATTTAGACCGAGGGTCACCAGATGGCCATCCTTTGCGGCGCTGACACCTTTGGCAATCGCCGTCCAAAATCCATCGGGGTCGCCAATATGCTGGTCTGCCGGGGTTAGTAATATCAAGCCGTCTGGGTCGACCGCGCGAATATGGGCCGCGGCAATGGCCGCCACCGGCGCGGTGTTTCGGCCCATCGGTTCGAGAATAATATCGCCGAGCTCAACCCCGGCAGTGGCCGCATGACGACGCACTTCATCTTCATGTCCAGCAGCACAAACAACGACTGGCGGGGCAACCCGCAACTCCCGGCCATCCGCAACCCGGGTCAAGGTGGCCTCAAGCATGGTTTGATCGCCTGCCAAATTCAGATATTGCTTCGGCGATTTTTTGCGTGACATCGGCCACAAACGTGTCCCTGAGCCGCCACACATGATGACTGGATATATAACCCCCGTATGCGCCATAGCGTCCTCGTATAAAATTTCGTTTCTAGCTTTGAGTTTTGAAGCGTTTAGGCGCTTCTGGCAAGAGTGAGCTTGCCTGCTTTGTTGGTTGAATTTGCTGGCCTCTTGGCGTCGCTGCGCTACACTTATTCGGGATGCTAGATGCCTTAAACCCTGATCCAATATTACCCCCCGTTTTTGCCAGTTGGTTTGCGGCGCGGGGCTGGCACTTGCGCCCGCATCAAGCGGCCTTATTGAAACAGGCAGCAGCAGGGCGCAGCGCGTTATTAATTGCGCCAACCGGCGGCGGTAAAACCCTGGCCGGATTTTTGCCTTCCTTGATTGACCTGACCAACAACAGGCCGTCAAAAAAGCGACTGCATACATTGTATATTTCGCCGCTAAAAGCGCTAGCTGTGGATGTCGCACGCAACCTGATGACCCCGGCAGAAGAAATGAAATTGGCGGTGACGATTGAAACCCGGACCGGCGACACCCCGCCGGCGCGGCGTCAACGCCAGCGCCATTCACCGCCCGATATTTTGCTGACCACTCCTGAGCAATTGGCTTTGTTGATCGCTCATCCGTCAGCGGAACAGTTTTTTGGCTCTTTGAAATCAGTTATTCTCGACGAATTGCACTCTTTAGTGAGCAATAAGAGGGGGGACTTATTGTCCCTTGGTCTAGCCCGCTTGCGCCAACTCGCCCCGCAAATGCGTATCTCCGGCCTTTCTGCGACAGTGGCTGAGCCCGATGAATTGCGCAAATGGCTCGTGGCGCAACATCCCGGGCGGGACAATCTTGCAGACCTGATAGAGGGCGAGGGCGGCACGACACCAGATGTCAGTGTGCTGACGTCTGCGGCCCAAATTCCTTGGTCCGGTCATTCAGCGCGACATGCTTATGGCGAAATCTATGAGGCGATAAAAGACGCCAAAACAGCCCTGATTTTCACCAATACAAGATCACAAGCGGAGATTATTTTCAACGAATTGTGGCTTATGAATGAGGATGCTTTGCCGATTGCCTTGCATCATGGGTCGCTTGATGTCAGCCAGCGGCGCAAGGTCGAAGCGATGATGGTTGCCGGAAAATTGCAAGCGGTGGTTTGCACATCAACGCTCGATTTGGGCATTGACTGGGGCGAGGTTGATCTGGTGATCCAAGTGGGCGGGCCAAAAGGATCCTCGCGGTTAATCCAGCGCATTGGCCGTGCCAATCACCGGCTTGATGAAGTTTCAAAAGCATTGCTGGTGCCCGCCAATCTGTTTGAAGTGCTTGAATGCAAAGCCGCCCGAGATGCGGTTCTTGCCCATGAACTGGATGGCGAACCGCCGCGTATCGGTGGCTTGGATGTGTTGGCGCAACATATATGGGGCGTTGCCAGTGGCGGTCCGTTCCATCCTGATAATCTTTATAAAGAAATTATTTCCGCCGCGCCATATGCGGCTCTCCCGCGTGACAAGTTTGATGCTTGCATCGCCTTTGTCGCCACTGGTGGATATGCCTTGAAGGCCTATGACCGCTTTGCCCGCATCGTTCCGGATTTAACGGCGACGGAGCCAGGGACATTGAAAATACGAGATGCCCGAACCGCGCAACAATATCGCATGAATGTCGGCACCATCGTGGAGGCACCAGCGCTAACCATCCGGCTCGGTAAAATTCGCCGTGGGCAAAATGGCAAAGCGCTGCCCGGGCGGACCAGACCGGGGCGCAAGCTTGGCACGGTTGAGGAATGGTTTATCGATCATATGGTGCGCGGCGATACGTTTTTATTCAGCGGTGAGGTGTTACGCTTTGAAGGGGTGCAGGAGAATGATGTGCTGGTGACAAGAGCACCTGATGGCAATATCAAAATTCCGTCATGGCAAGGCGGTAAATTTCCCTATTCTACCTTCTTGGCGAAGCGGGTTCGGGAGATGCTCAATCGACCGGAAAGCTGGAGCGAGCTACCAGCCCAAGTGCGCGACTGGCTGATACAACAGCAAGAAAGGTCCATTATTCCGCAGCCAGATGAATTACTGGTCGAGACGTTTGAACGTGATGGCAAACATTTCTTATTGTGTTATCCGTTTGAGGGTATTCTCACCCATCAATCCTTGGGCATGTTGTTGACCAGAAGACTGGAGCGCCTCGGGGTGCAACCGCTCGGTTTTTGTCCCACCGAATATGCGCTCTCTGTTTGGGCGCGCAAACCGATGGCTGATATTGATATGGCAGCGTTGTTCGATCAAGACATGCTCGGCGATGATCTCGAAAGCTGGCTGGCTGAGGCGTCATTGATGAAACATACATTTCGCAATTGCGCGGTCATTGCAGGCCTGATTGAGCGTCGTCATCCGGGGCAAAAGAAGACCGGCCGGCAAGTTCGTTTCTCGGCAGACCTAATTTACGATGTGCTGCGCGAACATGAACCGGATCATATTTTGCTGCAAGCAGCGTGGGCTGATGCGAGCCATGGATTCTTGGATTTAAAACGCCTCGCCGGATTATTAGCCCGAATTAAAACCCGTATACGCCATCAAATGCTCGATCAAGTCTCCCCCTTGGCGGTGCCGGTATTGATGGAGATCAGCCGCGAGGCGATTGGCCCCAGCGCCAGCGAGGCTGTGCTGGCGGAGTTCCAAGCTGAATTGACTGGTCGTGGTTAGTTGGTAGTGGTTAGTAGGTAGGAGAGAGTAGGGAGAAAGCCATCGACTACCAACTAACTACTGATCTTCAGATATTGCCCCCTCACCCGCTCGCGAAGCTCGCTGGCCTCTCCCTTGGGAGAGGCACAAATTTCATCTTTGAAATTTGTGTGAAGGGTCGATAGATTAGTATAGAAAGACCACCCCCTGCGGGTTTGCCGTGGGGAGCGACAACCTGGTGATCTATTTATCGGCTTTCCAAAAGGTCTGACAGTCTGAATTGAACGCCCGGAAATTCGCATCTATTGGCGGCAAGTTGAGATCAATCGGATCGTCAAGGTGGGCGCCTTCAAATGTCAGGGCCTGTCCTTTTACCACTGCATTAAAGATTTTGGCCGCGGGCTTGCGCGCCGTGCTGCGGACAAATTTCTGACCGGGATTAAAACGCCACCTTCGTTCGTCGAGAATGGTGCCATCATTGAGCAATTTGCCATTGATGGTTCGCAACCGGCGGTGGGATGGCGTTTGAAGTTTGGTCCTGAAATCCAATGGTTGTGTTGAGATCAGCGCGACAATTGTTTTGCTTGAGCATTGCAACATCACCCCGGTTTTTGATGCATCAGCGGTATAGGCAGTGAAAACCA
>JAZGEB010000282.1:0-3719 GCA_036478515.1 Parvularculaceae bacterium
CGGGGGATCGCGGCCATGATGTCACTTAACATCTGATTAGCGGGCCCGGAGATGCTTTGGATGTCGAGCGTATCAAACGCTGTTATCGCCCCTATGATCATCACAATTGCGGACAATACCGTCGCCATAATGCCAGAAACATTGGTCGGACCTGACGCAATACCGAATTTTGCCGGTAGCGGATCGACCGGCGTGAAAATCGCCTTGACCGCTGTTTTGATGACTTTGGCAACGATCAGGAATACGCCGAAGACGATGATCGCGCCAACAACCTTCGGCAAATAGGCGACGATCGGATCAATCACCTGATTGAGCGCCTCGGTCACTTGTGTCGCTCCAAGCGCCGTCATTGACTGAACGATACCGATCAACATCACGATCCAAAAGGCGGCACTGGACAGGCTTGCCCCGAGGGATTTTGCGCCCGGGGTGCTGGTTGCATTGGCTTTTTTGGCGAGGCCGGTAGCATCAATCGCTTTGGCAATCAGCCATTTTACAATCCGCGCGGCAATATAAAAGGCGACTAAAATGCCAATCGCGGTGAGTATTTTGGGTCCGTAATTATTGAAATAACCCATAAAGTCATTTTTGAAATCTTGCATAATTTACCCCTTTTTTCAGCAAATAAGATGTGAATATCCATGCTATGTCCCATGATTCGTTGGGTTTTCTTAGGGTTCGTCAATATCCAGCACTCGTGAATTGCACTTGCGGTGATCTGTTGTTAGTCTGTAACTTGACTGGTACCGTGGTGGGCCGACACTGATATGGGAGTTGATAATGGCGTATGGCATTCCAAAATATGGTCAGAAGGCGGCGAATTTCGGATTGAAGGATTACGCGGGTCTCGGCATTGCCGGATCATTCGGGATTATCTCTGCAATCATGGCCGATATGCGCCAGGCCGATGATGCCTCGGCATTATTTGTGATCAATAAATGGGTCGCAAGTGGCACCCAGTTGCTTGGTGTCGATTACAATTTGCCGCTTTATGGCGTGGTCCTCGGACTGATGGGGGTTGGCGCAGCGTCGGTGTTTTATTTTCAACCGGTCACCATGCGCGGGGCCTATGCGCAAGGCTTTGGTATTCTCGCCGCTTTGATGACTTTGATGCCGTCTGATCTTGGCGTGCCCCTGGATGCACCTGACGGGTATAATGATCTAGAAGAATTGCCAGATGTGCATACCAGGCTTGATGGGCAAGCGAATACTGACCTTGTCTATGCCGGGGGCAGTTCGTTGGGCATGGGCTTTACCGATATGCTCCAGCCGGCGGTCTATCAACCGGCGCAAGCCCAACCAAAACAAAGCCAGCGCGCGGCTGCTACAACGGGCTATACGGTCGAATTGGTGATAAAATTTCCCAACGGCCTGAAACGGGAAATGAACACAATGATGCGGGCCGGAACTTTGCGGGGCCGCTTGCATAATCCGGCGACCAAGAAAACCTATAATATTTTCCGGTCGAGCGGTGCTGTGATGCATGTCCATGATGGCAACAGCGAAATTCATATCAGCACGACAGTGCCAGGTACCAAGGAAAATACGGTGCTATGGGTCCGACTGGAAGCGGCAGGTTATGCCATCGCGGTGGAGAGCTTTGAAGCTGAACTTGGCGATAATGGCGCATGGGCGGTGGATATGAAACCTTCCAAAGTGCCCCTTTTTGTTCAGCGCTTTGGCAAGTCCTATTGGTTCTAAAAGGACTACCAAGTAACTTCTACTTATGATTTGCTCCTCCGCTCTAGCGCTGCGCGGCGAACGCCTGACAAATAGAGTGATCGGCATCAGGGCTGCGACCGTCGCCCTGTCAGAGCCGGTCGTTCGCGACAAAGTCGCGTAGCGAGTATGCGTGAAGCAAACAATGCTTGAAACTGACCTTTACCAACCAGTGAAAGCGTTGTTGGTGGACCAAGGCTATGAGGTTAAAGGGGAGATCGGGGCGGCGGATGTAATGGCCTGTCGCGGCACTGAAGCCCCGGTTATTGTCGAGCTTAAAACCAGCTTCTCATTATCGCTATTTCATCAGGGCATTGAGCGCCAGTCAGTGACGGATCTGGTTTATATTGCGGTGCCGCGCAAACCCGGCAAGGCTTTTCAAAAGGCGCTGAAGCTCAATAAGATGCTCTGTCGTCGATTGGGATTGGGGTTAATCACAGTACGGATGAAAGATGAATTTGTTGAAATTCATCTTGACCCAGCGCCGTTTAAACCACGCAAATCCAAAATCAAACGAGCTCGTTTGCTACGCGAGTTTCAACGCCGTGTCGGTGATCCAAATAAGGGCGGTACATCCCGTCAGACGATGGTTACAGCCTATCGCCAAGACGCGCTTCGCTGCGCTAAATGTTTGAGCGCCGCTGGCCCGATGAAAGCCGCCTTGGTCAAGGCCGATACGGGGGTTGAGACGGCACGGCAGATTATGGCCGATGATCATTATGGCTGGTTTGAGCGGGTGTCGCTCGGGGTCTATGGGCTCACGCCCAAAGGCGCGGCGGCTCTGCAAGACTATGCCGGTGAGCTGAAAAAGTTAGGTTAGCTATATTTTGCCTCACGCTTGGAGTGACTGAAAAATCATGTTCTACTTGAAACAAAGCAACTAAGGCGGGCCAATTATGATTGATTTTTTGTTTAACCCCAAAGGACGGGTCTCGAAAAAGGGACTCGCGGTTTTTGTTGCGGCGATGGTCGCGCTGAACGTGATCTCCGATTATGCGGTGACGGCGCAGCTTTTTCCCAAAGCGGGTTTCGTCTTTGGCCTGCTAGGATTGGTCTTGCTCTGGGCAAAATTTGCCGTGCCAGCCAAGCGCTTACATGATGCCAACCGGTCAGGGTGGTGGGTGATATTGGGCGCAATTGTATTCATAGGTGCTGTGCTCTCGATTGGCGCTGCAGGACTGTTTTCGGTGACCAGTTGGGAAGAGCTAAAAAATGGTGTCGAGCCTGATTCAGAAGCGATAGAAGCTGCGATTGAAAATGGCGCGGCCGGGACTCAGATGCTGATTGCTCAATTTAGCGGTCTTGTCTTGTCCCTGCTTTTATTGCTGCTGCCGGCAAGCGATGGCGCAAATAAATATGGTGCTGATCCGCGCGATGGCGATGGTCTTGGCTTTGGCTCCTAGGCGCGGTATCCTGTCGTCAACTCGTGGAGGGAATTATGGGTCCAATTCGCTGGATTATCGTCTCAGTGGTGCTGTTTTACAGTTTCTGCATGGTCTACAAACCTGGTTGGATCGCCCGGCCGATTGACCCTGCAGCGGAAAGAGCATCGGATATGCTCGAAAACCGCGCTAAGCGAAAAAAAGCCGACGAAGCGGCGAAGAAGTCAAATGATGAGGCTTATTTACAAGCCTCGGACCGGGTCGAAAAAGCACGCCAATTAGACGATTAGCATTGCCCGCGTCTGTACAGTCTTCGCGGAAGCCTGTAATGGCTGACTTTACCCGTCAGCCTTCGGAGAGCCTTCATGCCGACCCCCATTCTTATGCCTGCCCTGTCGCCAACAATGGAAGAAGGCACGCTGGCCAAATGGCTGGTCAAGGAAGGCGATGAGGTCAATTCTGGCGATATTATTGCTGAGATTGAAACCGACAAGGCGACGATGGAAGTTGAGGCGGTGGATGAAGGTAAAATCTGAAAAATTTTGATTGCCGATGGCACCGACGGCGTCAAGGTCAATGAGCCGATCGCGGTGTTGCTCGAAGATGGTGAAAGCGCTG
>JAZGEB010000283.1:0-3053 GCA_036478515.1 Parvularculaceae bacterium
AAAAAATTCCTCAAAGAACATCCTGAAATGGCGGATGAGATCGAACTGGCGGTGCGTAAAAATGCCGGGCTGATCGCCGATGATTTGCTGGTTGGGGATAAGCGCAAAGATGAGGATGACAAGGAAACAGCAGCCGAGGCTTAAACCTGGCTGGAAAAGCTAAAACTTAAAAAAAGCGGTTTTGTTGGCCCCCCGTCGTTGCGGGGCTGGCAGGGCCGCTTTTTTTTGCGCCGGTTCTGTTTGGGGACCGGTTCTCATGGCGGCAGAAGTGCGCTAGAGGGGAGCTTATGAAAACAGTCAATGATATCCGCGCGACATTCCTCGATTTTTACCAAGCCCGAGGACATGAAATCGTCCCTTCTGCGCCGTTGGTGCCGCAAAATGATCCGACCTTGATGTTCGTCAATGCCGGCATGGTGCCGTTCAAGAATGTGTTCACTGGGATCGAGACCAGAGATTATACGCGAGCAACATCCTCGCAAAAATGCGTCCGCGCCGGCGGCAAGCATAATGACCTCGATAATGTTGGCTATACCGCCCGCCATCACACATTTTTTGAGATGCTTGGCAATTTTTCGTTTGGCGATTATTTCAAAGAAGAAGCGATCCTCTCGGCTTGGGAGTTGATTACCAAGGAATACGGGCTCGACCCGTCCCGGCTACTGACCACAGTCTATCACACCGATGATGAAGCGTATGATTTATGGAAAAAAATTGCCGGACTGCCGGACAACAAAATCATCCGTATTGCGACTAATGACAATTTTTGGTCGATGGGAGACACCGGACCTTGCGGCCCCTGTTCGGAAATATTTTACGACCACGGCGAGGCTATTCCCGGCGGGCCGCCCGGATCGCCGGATGAGGATGGCGACCGTTTTATCGAGATTTGGAACTTGGTATTCATGCAATATGAGCGCCATGACAGTGGCGAGCAGACGGATTTACCCAAGCCATCGATTGATACCGGCATGGGGTTGGAGCGAATGGCGACCATCCTGCAAAATGTCCATAATAATTACGACATCGACCTGTTCCGGCAGATCATCGAGATGTCGGTTGAGTCTACCGGCGTCAAAGAAGAGGGGGAAGCGGTTGCATCCCACCGGGTCATTGCTGACCATTTGCGTTCCTGCTCATTTTTAATAGCAGATGGCGTGACCCCATCAAATGAGGGCCGCGGATATGTGCTGCGCCGGATCATGCGTCGAGCAATGCGTTACGCTCACACATTGGGGGCAAAGGACCCACTGATGGCGCGCCTTGTGCCAACACTGGTAACGGAGATGGGCGGCGCTTTCCCAGAACTCGTCCGGGCGCAGAGTTTAATAACAGAAACGCTTCAATCGGAAGAGGAAAAATTTCGCAGCCTATTGAGCCGCGGCATAAAAATGCTCGACGAAAAAACAAAGACGTTGAAACCAGGCGATGCTTTGCCCGGTGAGACTGCTTTTAATCTCTACGACACTTATGGTTTCCCCCTTGATCTGACCCAAGATGCGTTGCGGCGCAAAGGATTTAAGGTGGATACAGATGGGTTTGAAAAGGCTATGACGGCGCAAAAAGCTGCGGCACGGGCAGCTTGGTCCGGTTCCGGTGATGCAGCGTCTGATAAAATCTGGTTTGAAGCGCGGGAAAAATCCGGACCGACAGAATTTATTGGCTATGCCTTTGAGCAAGCCGAAGCGATTGTCACCGCAATCGTGCAAGACGGCACGAACGTTAAGACAGCGAAGGCTGGCAAAAATATTGAATTTACCACTAATCAGACACCGTTTTATGCTGAGTCCGGCGGCCAGGCAGGGGATCGCGGCATCGCGGCGACAGAAGCGGGCACGCTGATCGACATATCAGACACAAAAAAGCGTATCGGCGCGCTACACGGCCATATCGGTAAGATCACCAAAGGCGAGCTTCGTCTCGGGGATACGGTCTTATTATCCGTCGATCACGCAAGCAGGACGCAAACCAGAGCTAATCATTCGGCGACGCATTTGCTCCACGCGGCCTTGCGCAATCGGCTTGGTGGCCATGTCGCGCAAAAGGGTTCCTTGGTCGAAGCGCAGCGGTTTCGGTTTGATTTTTCCCATAATGCCGGGGTCAAACCAGAAGAACTTGCGCAGCTTGAACAGGACGTCAATGCGATTATCCGTCAGAACCGCGAAGTATCGACGCGGCTGATGTCTTATGATGCAGCAGTTGAGGCGGGCGCTATCGCTTTGTTTGGCGAAAAATATGACGAGGAAGTCCGTGTCCTGAGCATGGGCGCTGACTTACTTGACAATGATATGCCCTACTCGGTCGAATTATGCGGCGGCACTCATGTCACGCGCACCGGGGATATTGGCTTGTTTGTGATCACAGCAGAAAGCGCTGTTGGGTCTGGTGTTCGCCGGATCGAAGCGCTGACCGGCGAGGCGGCGCGACTATATTTGCACAATCAGGCAAATTTAGTTCGGGACACGGCAAAGGCCCTGAAAACTACGCCAACTGAATTGCTCAATCGAAGTGCGGCTCTGATGCAAGAGCGCAAAAAACTTGACCGCGATTTAATTGAGATGCGCAAAAAACTCGCTCTTGGCGGCAGCGGCACTACTGAAAAGGCCGGGCGCGCTAGCGACATTGAAAAAATTGGGTCGGTCAATTTTGTTGGCCAAGTCCTCGAAGGTATTCCGGCCAAAGAATTGCGCGGGCTGGTTGACGAGGCGAAGAAAAAAATGGGCCAAGGCATCGCTGTGTTTCTCGCGGTCAATGATGGCAAGGCTGCGATTACTGTCGGTGTAACCGATGGTTTATTTACCACGCATAGCGCGGTCGACTTGGTGCGCATTGGCGTTGCAGAAATCGGCGGTAAAGGCGGCGGTGGTCGTGCTGATATGGCCCAAGCAGGCGGTCCAGATGGGGCGTGTGCGGACAAAGCCATAGAGGCTATCCGGCATCACCTGGCTGGATAGGTTGGACATTATTACCAGATCCCGGATCCGGGATCTGGCTTTTTATACTGACGGGATAAACTCCGGCCTACTGGCTACGCCATTGCTTTTTGGAAATTC
>JAZGEB010000284.1:0-2014 GCA_036478515.1 Parvularculaceae bacterium
ACGCTCTCCTCGCCCGGCTTTGCATGATTGGACACTTCATAAGCGCGCAAGCCATGGCGGTCACATATCTCTTGGGCGATGTCATACAGCGCCGCTTCCTGCACTTGCGCAATTGGTTGCCATGCGCCGCGGGCCACCGCTTTGGCAAAGGCTGTGCCTTGCTCGATGGTCAATTGATAGATCGATAAATGCCCGGCGCCAAAATCAATCGCTGTTGTCAATTGGTCGCACCATTCTCGCCGGGTCTGGTTCGGCAAGCCATATATCAGGTCAAAATTAGTCCGGGCAAAGATTGTTTGCGCGGTTTCAATACCCCGGCGTGCTTCGGCGGCGTCATGATTGCGGCCGAGAAATTGCAGCGCCTTGTCATCAAATGACTGGACCCCAAGGGACAAGCGATTGACCCCGGCGTCGCGAAACGCGCTGAAGCGCATCTTTTCGGCATCGGTCGGATTGGCCTCAAGGGTGATTTCGAGCGGCTCTTTGGTGCACCACAATTTTTTCGCTGCTTCGATGATTTGCGCCACTAAGGAAGGCGGCATCAAAGAGGGGGTGCCGCCGCCAAAATAAATACTGTGCAAATATCCCGGCGATTGCACCGCCCAATAAGACAAATCTTCGAGCAGTACTTCGCGCCAACGATATATATCGACGTGGCGTGCCCGCACGACATTAAAGTCGCAATAGGGACAAACCTTGGTGCAATAGGGCCAGTGAATATATAAACCAAGCGGAGTCATTTTGCGCAATTTGTTGAGGGTATCTGATGAAGGATCAAAAGCATTTATCCATCATCAGCGCAAATGCTTTGGCGCGGTGGGAATAGTGTCGCTTTTCAGCTGAGGTCATCTCGCCAAAAGTTCGGGTCTCGCCGCTCTCGCCGCTCTCGCCTCTGGCCTGAAACACAGGGTCATAGCCAAACCCGCCAGAGCCCCGAGGCGGCCAGACAATTTCACCGGTACAATGCGCCGCCACAGTCTCGACATGACCATCAGGCCAAGCCAGCGCCAGCGTGCAGATGAAAGCCGCGCTACGGTCTATTGCGGCCCCGAGCTTTTCTTGCACCAGCGCCATTGCGGTTTGAAAATCCCCTGCCGGGGCCCAGCGGGCAGAATAGACCCCTGGTGCGCCATTCAAAGCCGTGACCGCCAAGCCGCTATCATCCGCCAGCGCAATGGTGCCGCTGTGTTGGGCCGCTGCCACCGCCTTTAAGATCGCATTGGCTTCAAAGGTGGTGCCGGTCTCCTCAGGCGAGGGCAGGCCCAATGAACCGGCTGATATCACCGCAATGCCCTTGGGTGCCATCAACTCGGCAATTTCAGCTAATTTACCAGCATTATGAGTCGCCATAATCAGCTTCGATCCGCTGAATTTTCGGGTCATGAGGGGCCTTTGGGGAAAAACATCGAAAAAAAAGAATGAAAAATGGGTTAGAAATCAACCACATATCGAATAACGATAATTTTTTGCTGATAATCGATAAAAAATGCTTGCATTGTTTTTCGATATGGTTATATTGATAATCAATAAGGAAGCAGAAAGCAAGACCTAAAAAACAAACCCCTTATTGGTCGAATAACAAAAAAGAGAGAAACCGCGCAATTTAGAAAAATTACAAAAAAGGGACGACAGATGTGGAAGATCCGCCGCCCCGAAAGTTTAAATTTGCGTCAAACATCAATCATGGAGAAGAGAAATGTCACATAAACGCAATATGAATATCCCGCCCTTAGCCAGTTTTGTCAATATCGCCGCATCATTCATGGTCTCAGTCTTGATCGGAATCGGCTATTTCGCCGCCCTGGCTGACTTGCCAGTCACGATCTAAGTATCCAAAAGCCCGCCGAGCAGAAAAATAAATATTGGCGGGCTTAAAGAGGGGACTTCCGGGGGCCATTGCTCCCGGATTTTCACAAGTAAGCCAGGAAAATCTCAAGGAAACCCGATGAAATCCAAATCCATTGCGAGCGTATTGCACAAAATATTGGTTGTCGGCCGGATCCTGATGATGATC
>JAZGEB010000285.1:0-2292 GCA_036478515.1 Parvularculaceae bacterium
CGGCGAGATGTCTCAACGCTTATGGCTTGCTGCGCGCTTCTTTCCAGCCCATAAGCACTAGTCAATTCGAGGGACCGGTTTCATGGTGCCTTTTACCGGGTAGAAATAACCGTAGGATGATCATGCAACAGACCCTGTTTCCCCGACTTCTCCCTGCCAGCATGGCGGGTTTTGCTCTTTGCGGCGTGGCGTTGGCACAACCGACCCCCGATGGCATTGGCTTTCAAGGAGCGGCGACACCGATTGCCGAAGAAGTGCACTTTTTCCACAACATCATTTTGATGCCGATCATCACTGTGGTGACCCTGTTTGTGTTGGCACTGCTGATCTGGGTGGTGCTGCGCTATAATTCGAAAGCCAACCCCGTGGCCCGACAATTCAGTCATAACACGCTGGTCGAAGTTTTGTGGACCGGGATCCCGATCCTGATCTTGCTGTTCATCTCGCTGTTCTCGTTTGATTTATTGTTCAAGGCAGATGTAATCCCTGATGGTAAAGCGCGGACCTATGCCGCTAAGGGCACTGATTATGTGTTTGCCAATGACTTTAATGATGGTCGCCAGATCCGGCGCAAAGGGCATATCGAAGTCTATAAAATTGATAGCGCCAATATGATGGGCCGCCTCAGCTCGGATCAGTATACTCTGGCTGGTCTTGGCGACAGCCACGTTACGGTCAGTCTGGCCCAAGCGCCCGTCACGGGTGAGCGCATCCGCATTGTCGGCGGCCGCTCGCGCGCTGGCGTCGAACCTTTTCTCGGACTTTTTGGCGAAGACCGGAGCGAAATTATCCTCGCGCCAACCATCACCATCAAAGCCATTGGCCGCCAATGGGGGTGGGATTATCAATATCCAGATTTTGGCGACTTTGAGATCAATGCCAATCTGAAAGCAAAAGACCAATTGGCTGAGGGCGAGTTATGGCTGCTCCAAGCAGATAATAACATCATCGTGCCAACCGGTGAGGTTGTTCGGATGATCGTCACGGCAACCGATGTGCTTCACTCATGGTCGATGCCAGCTTTCGCTGTGAAAATTGACGCGGTCCCCGGCCGCCTCAATGAAACCTGGTTCAAGGCGCCCAAGCCCGGCATGTATTATGGTCAGTGCTCTGAAATTTGCGGCAAGGATCACGCTTATATGCCGATCTCTTTGCAGGTCGTCACAAGGGCCGAATTTGAAGCCTTTGTCGATGCTGAGCGCCTGACAGCTGGCCTCGAACCAATGTTCACCCCCGATGAAACCGAGCGCCTCGCGGCCGCTAAGTAACGCTTTAACGATAAGAAGGCCCCCCTCTCATGGCTGATAATCATTCTGTAACTTCTACTGATCTAGATCATGGCGACCATGGCGACCATGATCACACGCCGCCATTTTGGAAGCGCTGGTTCTGGTCGACCAATCATAAAGATATCGGGACGCTCTATCTGCTGTTTGCGATTTGCGCCGGGGTCTTTGGCGGGGCGATGTCTGGCTTAATTCGCTGGGAACTGGCGGATCCCGGGGTCACCATCCTGACCAGCTTTACCGACCAGAGTTTGCCCGCTGCGGAGCAGCTTGATGCGGCGAAAAACTTTTACAATGTGCTGATCACCTATCATGGGTTGATCATGATCTTTTTCATGGTCATGCCCGCTCTGATCGGCGGCTTCGCGAATTGGTTTGTCCCGATCATGATCGGCGCGCCTGACATGGCGTTTCCGCGAATGAATAATATATCGTTCTGGCTCTATGTTGCGTCCGGGACATTGCTGACATTGTCGATGTTTGCGCCGGGTTATGGCGCGCAGCTTGGCTTTGGCGGCGGGTGGGTTTTATATCCGCCGCTGTCGGTGACCGGATCGCCGGGGCCAGCGATGGATTTATTGATCGTCTCAATTCACTTGGCCGGTGCCTCTTCGATCCTCGGGGCGATTAATTTCATCACCACGATTTTCAATATGCGCGCGCCAGGCATGACCTTACATAAAATGCCGCTGTTTGCATGGTCGGTTCTGATCACGGCCTTCTTGCTGGTGTTGTCTTTGCCGGTATTGGCCGGGGCGATCACGATGTTGCTGACCGACCGGATGTTCTCGACCTCGTTCTTTAATCCAGCCGAAGGGGGCGACCCGATTCTCTACCAGCATCTGTTCTGGTTTTTTGGTCACCCGGAAGTTTATATTTTGATCTTGCCAGGCTTTGGCATAATTTCGCACATCGTTTCGACCTTTTCGAAGAAGCCGATTTTTGGCTATCTCGGCATGGCCTATGCGATGGTTGCGATCGGCTTTGTCGGTTTTATCGTCTGGGC
>JAZGEB010000286.1:0-5607 GCA_036478515.1 Parvularculaceae bacterium
TCAGGCCTTGGGCAAAATCGCGCTCGACTTTAATGCGCTGCAAGCTGATCTGATGAGTATTTCGGCGCATAAAATTGGCGGTCCAAACGGGAGCGGTGCTTTGTTGACCAAGCCAGGGGTTGCGCTAGCGCCATTGATCCATGGCGGCGGTCAAGAATTGCGCCGTCGCGGTGGCACCGAGAATATTCTAGGCATTGCTGGCTTTGGCGCAGCAGCGAGCGCTGTTGATCTGACGGCTTTTGGTCAACTCGCCGTGTTACGAGACAGTTTACAGCAACGCCTTGAGGCGATGGACGTTCAAGGGTTAAAAATATGGGGCGCGGGCACGCCAAGACTGGCCAACACTTTGTGCTTTTCCGCCCCTGGATTAAAATCTGATATGGCCGTGATGGCGCTCGACCTTGAAGGCGTCGCGGTCTCCGCTGGTGCCGCTTGTTCGTCGGGCAAAGTTGCGGGCTCGAAAGTGCTCTATGGTATGGGCGCGAGTGAGGAGGAAGCGAGCAGTTCCTTGCGGGTTTCTCTTGGCCATGACACCACGCAAAACGACATTGACCGGTTTGTGCGTGTGTGGGCAAAAGCCTATGCACGGGCGACGAAAAGGAGAGCTGCGTGAGCGCTGTAAAAGACACCATCGCTGTGCCAAAAAAGGCAAAAGCGAGCATCGACAAGGGCACTGTCGCAGCGGCCGAGGCGCTCGAGACCTATAAGCATGGCTTTGTCACCGATGTTGAAACGGTCAAAGCGCCCAAAGGATTAAACGAAGATATTATCCGGTTTATCTCGGCTAAAAAACAAGAACCCGAATGGCTGCTTGAATGGCGGTTAGAAGCCTTTGCCCGCTGGCAAAAAATGGCTGAACCGAAATGGGCTAATGTCGACTATCCGAAAATAGATTTTCAGGATGCGTATTATTATGCGGAGCCGAAGGCGGGGGCAAATTACGCGTCGATTGATGATGTGCCCGCAGAAATTCTCGCTGATTTTAAAAAACTTGGTATTCCCTTGCGCGAAGCCGAAGTGTTGCTCGGGGTCGAAGGGGCCACGGGGAGTGCTGGCGATGCCAGAACCGGGGCGAGTAGTGGGGCGAGTGATGCGCCCAAAGTCGCAGTGGATGCAGTGTTTGATAGTGTCTCAGTGGCGACAACGTTTCAGGCCGAGCTGAAAAAATCTGGCGTGATTTTCATGTCATTTTCCGAGGCCGTTCGGGATCATCCTGACTTGGTGAAAAAATATCTCGGCTCTGTCGTGCCGCCCTCGGATAATTTCTACGCGACCTTGAATTGCGCTGTGTTTTCTGACGGCACTTTTGTTTATGTCCCGCCGGGAGTGCGCTGCCCGATGGAACTCTCGACGTATTTTCGCATCAATGAAGCCAATACCGGTCAGTTTGAACGGACCCTGATCATCGCTGACAAAGGCGCTTATGTGTCTTACCTAGAAGGGTGCACCGCGCCGATGCGCGATGAAAACCAGCTTCATGCGGCGGTGGTCGAGCTGGTTATTCTTGAAGACGCAGAGATAAAATATTCGACCGTGCAAAACTGGTATCCCGGCGACAAAGATGGCAAAGGCGGGATCTATAATTTCGTCACCAAGCGGGCCGATTGCCGCGAGGATAATGCTAAGGTCAGCTGGACTCAGGTTGAAACCGGGTCAGCTGTTACGTGGAAATATCCATCTTGTATCTTGCGCGGCGACAATTCGTCGGGCGAATTTTATTCGATTGCGATCACCAATAATCATCAGCAGGCGGATACCGGCACTAAGATGATCCATCTTGGCAAGAACACCAAAAGCCGGGTCATCTCCAAGGGTATATCAGCGGGGGTTTCAGACCAGACCTATAGAGGGCTGGTTTCGGTCCATCGAAAAGCTGATGGCGTGCGTAATTTTACCCAGTGTGATTCGCTGTTAATCGGCGACAATTGCGGCGCTCATACCGTGCCTTATATCGAGTGTAATAATGCCCAAGCGGTCTTGGAACATGAAGCGACAACATCGCGGCTGGCCGAAGATCAATTGTTTTATGCAATGCAGCGGGGCCTCAATGAAGAACAAGCGGTGGCTTTATTGGTCAATGGATTTTGCAAAGAAGTGTTGCAGAAATTACCAATGGAATTCGCTGTCGAGGCGCAAGCCTTGCTGGAAGTTAGCTTAGAGGGAAGTGTCGGATGATGAAAATTAGTTTGATGATCGGCGCAGTTGCAGCTGCGATGCTGCTTGCGGCCTGTGCCACGGCTGGGGACGAACCTGCTAGCAGCGGCGAAGTAGCGCCGCGCGTGAAATCTCTAGCCGATGCGCGCCCAGAGCCATCTGCAAATCAACCCGTGCCAGAAGCGAAAGCGGCAAGACTAATGTGGTTGCTGGCGACGCTTTATGAGGGCTATCCAGGTAGCAATGAAGGTAAGCCGACAATTGAAATTGCGGTGGCAAAGAATGAAGACGGGGCCTATGTCGCGACAATCATTCAAACCGGCATTCTCGACGATAGCGTTGCTCAGATCAAAGATGTTCTGACCTTGGGCCAGAGGGATGAGTGGTATGTGGTGGCAAAACAGAGTTGGCGCAAATGCTATCGCACGAGCATGTTTGAATGGACGACAAAACTCTGCCCGTGAATTAGTTGGCCAATAATACAAGGAAAATGAATTATGTTAGATAGCAAACTCCTCACTTTCGCATTTGGTGCTATCATTTACAGTCTCGGTGCTTGTACTAACTTGAATACGGGGCGCAGCTATGATCGTGACCCGGCCTTGCCAGATGAGTTGCCATTTTCATCTGCCGTCATAGTTGGAAATACGATTTATCTTTCTGGTGAGATTGGCCGCGCACCCGGAGCAATGCAAGTTGTAGAAGGAGGTGTTGGCGCTGAGACAACACAGATTTTTGAAAATTACAGGCGTACCTTGGGACGCCTCGGTAGTGATTTATCCGATATAGTCAAATGTACTGTCTTTCTCGATGATATGGATAAATATCCCGAGATGAATGTTGCATATGCCGCGGCGTTTCCAGGTGACAAGCCAGCAAGATCAACCTTTGGTGTTGATGGCGTAGCAGCTGGGGCCGCGCTCGAAATTGAATGCCTGGCGATAAGGAAATAACCAATGCTGAAGATCAATAATCTCCATGTCAAAGTTGATGGCTCTGTTATTCTCAACGGGCTGTCATTGGAAGTCCCTGCGGGGGAAGTCCATGCGATTATGGGGCCGAATGGCTCGGGCAAATCGACGCTGGCCTATTCGATTGCTGGGCGCCAAGGCTATGATGTGACTAAAGGCGATGTCTCCCTCGACGGCGAGAATTTGCTCGAGCTGGACCCGAATGAGCGCGCGGCCAAGGGCATCTTCTTGTCATTTCAACAACCGTTGGAAATTCCCGGTGTGGCGACGATGAATTTCATCCGCACGTCATGGAATGCGCAGCGGGTGGCACGGGGCGAGGGGCAAGTCTCTGCCGCTGACTTTTTGAAAATCATCCGCGAAAAGACAAAACTGGTTGGCCTTTCTGGTGAAAAACTAAAACGGCCCTTTAATGTTGGCTTTTCCGGCGGTGAAAAAAAACGCATGGAAATGTTGCAAATGTCAATCTTCGAACCGCGCTTTGGCATTCTTGATGAGACGGATAGTGGGTTGGATATTGACGCTCTAAAAATGGTTGGCACTGTGGTCAATGATTTGCGCGGGGCTGATCGCGGGTTTCTGGTCATTACCCATTACCAACGCTTGCTTGACTATATCAAACCTGACCGGGTTCATGTTTTGGCCGCAGGCCGCATTGTAAAATCTGGCGGGCCAGAGCTGGCGCTCGACTTAGAACAAAATGGCTATGATCAATTTATGACGGATGCGGCGTAAATGAGCGCGTTAAATCATACCCCGGCTGAGGAAAGCCTGTTGGCGATGATGCCAGCTGGAGAGGCGCGCAAGCATTTTGCCGCGACGGGCCTGCCGGGCCGTAAAGACGAAGGCTGGCGCTGGACAGATTTGCGCCGGGTTTTATCAGCGCCGCTTGAGGCGAGTGACCCGACGCCGCCGAAAAATATTCCCCTTGCGCCTGTACCCATGCCAGAGGCGATCGAGGTCGTGTTTTCACAAGACACAGTAGCCTCGCCAACAACTTTGCCAGCGGGCATATCGATCACTCAAGATGAGCCATATGCGATCAAAGGCCGTTCTGAAATGGCGCGGATCGCGGCGGCGCTTTCAAAATCACCAACCACGTTGTGCATTGAAAAATCTTGCGAGACGCCCATTATGATCCGTCATGTTGCGACAAAGGCGGGCCTGTCCGCCACTCATTTGCAAATCCATATTGCGGCAAATGTAGAGACCGTTATTGTTGAGACTTATGAGACCCATGAAGGCGTTAGCAATGCGCTGGTCGAATATTTCCTGGCTGAAAATGCCAAACTGACGCGGGTTATTGTTCAAAAAGGGAACCAAGCCGCGGTGGTCATTTCCTCGAGCCTCGCAATATTAATGGCTGGCGCCAAGCTCGACCAGACGACAATCGGTTTTGGTGCTAAATTGGCACGGATGGAAACCAAAGTGCAACATGTTGGTGTTGGCGCGTCAGCAATTTTGAATGGCATCTCCCTCTTAAAGGGCAAAAGTCATCTCGATCATACGAGCGTGATCGATCATATTATGCCGGGCTGTGAGACAAGAGAACTCTATAAAGCGGCGATTACCGGTCGCGCTCGCGGGGTCTTTCAAGGCAAGTTTCTGGTCAAGCAGGGCGCGCAAAAAACGCAAGCACAAATGGCCCATCATGCTTTGTTATTATCACAAACGGCAGAAGTGCGGGCCAAGCCAGAGCTAGAGATTTATGCTGATGATGTTGAATGCGCCCATGGCAATACTGTTGGCGCGCTAGATGATGATGCAATTTTTTATATGCGCCAAAGAGGGGTGAGCGAAGCTCAGGCACGCGCGATGCTGGTTCAGGCTTTTCTTAGTGAAGTCATTGAGCAAATCCAGGATGAAAAAATTCGCCAACAATTCGAGACCCTTGTCGGCGACTGGATGGGGGCACAAATATGAGTTTTGATATTCAGACCATTCGGGCGCAATTTCCAATCCTTGAAACTGAGGTTCATGGCAACCCGCTGGTCTATTTTGACAATGCGGCGTCGGTGCAAAAGCCGCGTGCCGTGATCGACCGAATGGTTGAGGTTTTTGAAACTGGCTACGCTAATGTCCACCGCGGACTTCATTTTTTGTCGAATAAGGCGACCACGGATTATGAGGCGGCGCGGGACAGCGCGGCGAAATATTTAAATGCGGACCGGGATGAAATTATTTTCACCGGCGGCGGGACGGATGCGATTAATCTGGTGGCGAATTCCGTCGGGCAGGGGCTCATCGAAGGCGATGAGATTATCCTTTCGGTGATGGAGCATCATTCCAATATTGTGCCATGGCATTTCTTGCGCGAACGCAATGGCGTGGTGCTTAAATGGCTCGATATAGATGAGGATGGTCAGATTGATCTGGAGGCATTTGCAAAAATGCTCACCCCGCGCACGATACTGGTGACGATAACCCATTTGTCAAATGTGCTTGGGGCCAAGCCAGCCGTGACACAAATGGCGGACCTCGC
>JAZGEB010000287.1:0-6829 GCA_036478515.1 Parvularculaceae bacterium
ACAAAATCATTCACGGGTTTGTTCGGATGCAAAAGCCCGTGAGCCGCATCATGCATCAAGATTGCTAGACCCAATTGCCGCCCACCAATGATGATCACCGCCGCCAGCCAGACCAGTGGATTGGGCACGGCGACACTGACCCAAATCGCGAGGCCGATGACCCCCCAGCAATGCGCGACCAGCGCCAAACCCCGCCAGCGCGAAACTCCGGACAGCTGGGCCCATTCTTCAGGTGAGAAATATTCGGTTGGGCGGATGGTGGCAACAACAGGCATGGGGGCAGAATACCGCGTTCCCCCTTAATCTAGCAAGATACCTTGGCAGTGGCGCGGAATGAACTTGCGTTGAAATGTGCAGGTAGCGGACCTCTTGAAAGAAAGACCTTCCGGCACGCGCCACTATCAGCTAGACCGATGCCAAAGAAACCCCCTATTCACTGAGCCTGACCTCTATGACCAAAATCACCCCCCAAATTATTGCCGAGCACGGCCTTGCGCCTGACGAATATGAGCGGATCAAAACCCATATGGGCCGCGAGCCGAACTTGCTCGAGCTGGGCATTTTCTCGGTCATGTGGTCGGAGCATTGCTCGTATAAATCCTCGCGCCGCCATCTGGCAAAACTGCCAACCAAAGCTGATTGGGTGATTTGCGGCCCCGGCGAAAATGCCGGCGTGATCGATATTGGCCTCGGCGCTGACGGGCAAAAGCTCGCCGCGATCTTCAAAATGGAAAGCCACAACCACCCCTCTTTCATCGAGCCTTACCAAGGCGCAGCGACCGGGGTTGGCGGGATCATGCGCGATGTCTTCACCATGGGCGCGCGGCCAGTGGCGAATATGAATGCCTTGCGCTTTGGCGACATGGCCCACGCCAAAACCCGGCATCTGGTCGGCGGCGTCGTCGCGGGCATTGGCGGCTATGGCAATTGCATGGGTGTACCGACGATTGGCGGCGAGACCAATTTCGACAAAGGCTATAATGGCAATATTCTGGTCAATGCGATGTGCGTTGGCATTGCGGACCAAGACAAGATTTTCTATTCCGCCGCCAAGGGCGCAGGCAATCCGGTGGTTTATGTCGGGGCCAAAACCGGCCGCGACGGCATTCACGGCGCGACCATGGCATCAGCGGAATTTGATGACGCGGCGGACGCCAAGCGCCCGACGGTGCCAGTCGGTGATCCGTTCACGGAAAAATTGCTGTTAGAGGCTTGCCTTGAATTGATGTCTAAGGACGCGATCCTCGCGATCCAAGACATGGGCGCGGCGGGGCTGACGTCATCCTCGGTCGAAATGGCGGCCAAGGGCGGTGGCGGCTTTGATATGGATCTTGACAAGGTGCCGCAACGCGAAACCGGGATGAGCGCTTATGAGATGATGTTGTCTGAAAGCCAAGAGCGAATGTTGATGGTGTTGAAGCCCGGCTCTGAAGAGATGGCAAAAGCAATTTTCGACAAATGGGGGCTCGATTTTGCGGTGATCGGCGTTACCACTGATACCGGCCGCTTGATCATTCGCCATCTTGGCGAGGTGCAGGCAGATATGCCGGTGCCTCCCTTGGCGGATGACGCGCCAAATTATGACCGTCCCTGCACTGAGTTTACAACGCCAGAAAAACTCGATGATCCTCTATTGAATATCCGCGAAGCGCAAGTCACTTTGAAGGCGAAAAAGTCAAAGATGCAAATGGCCGAAATCGCCCGGACCATGGTCGAAGAAAAGCTCGGGAACATTGATGAGCTGCTTGGCGTTGCCTATTCCACAGCCGAGGGCGAAGCAAAAATCTATGCTCGGCTGGTTCAAGATGGCGATGATGATTTTGCCGAATTGCGCCAAGCCGCGCATAATTTGTTTGAGACCAATATGGTCGAAGATGCCGAAACCACGATGCATGAAGAAACCGTCTCGCTTGCAGATACGCCAGCCGGGAGTACGATGTTGACGACCCTTGGCCAGCTTATGTCCGGTCCTGACCTTTGTTCGCGAAGCTGGATCTGGTCGCAATATGACCACAGCGTGATGGGCGACACCGCTGTGCCCCCCGGCTCTGACGCCGGCGTTGTCCGCATTCACGGCACCAACCGGGCGCTGGCGATTTCCACCGATGTGACCCCGCGCTATTGCCAAGCCGATCCCGTGATGGGCGGTAAGCAGGCAGTGGCAGAAACCTACCGTAATATCTGCGCGACCGGCGCGACGCCAAAAGCAATCACCAATTGCTTGAATTTTGGCAACCCGGAACGGCCCGAAATCATGGCGCAATTTGTTGGCTGCATTGAAGGCATCGCGCAGGCTTGCGCTGCCCTCGACACGCCCGTGATCTCCGGCAATGTCTCGCTTTATAATGAAACCAATGCCCAAGCGATCCCGCCGACGCCAGCGATTGGCGGCGTTGGGGTGCTCGAAAATATCGGCCACCTCGCACGGATGAATACGGCCCGGCCCGGCGATGCGCTTGTCTCCCTCGGGGTGACCAGAGGCTGGCTTGGGCAATCGCTTTATTTGCGTGATCTGTTTGGTTTGATTGAAGGCGCGCCGCCGCCCGTTGATTTGAAAGCCGAACGCGCGGCTGGCGAATTTGTTGTTAAGGCCATTCATGAGGCACCATTAACGGCCGTACACGACGTATCTGATGGCGGCTTGCTGGTGGCCGCTGGCGAGATGGCAATCGCTTGCGGCATTGGCCTCACGCTCACCACCCCGGTCAAAGACCGCCGCGCCGCCTATTGGTTTGGCGAAGACCAAGGCCGCTACCTTGTCGCCATCGCCGAAGAAGAAGCCGATAGCTTCATTCTCAAAGCTTCGATGGCCGGGGTTCAAGCAAGCCGCATCGGCCTATTTGGCGGCCATGATATTGTACTCGATGAAGAAGACGCAATTTCGGTTCTCGATCTTGCCGCCCTTCACGCGCAAACCTTACCATCCTATATGAGCAGAGTAGAACCGGAGAAAAATCCCATGCCCATGGCCGCAGACGACTTGAAAAAAATGATCCTTGATGCCCTGCCCGATGCTGAGATCGAACTTGAAGACCTCAAAGGCGATGGTGACCATTACCGTGCCCGGATTATCTCCGAGGCGTTTAACGGCAAAACCCGCATCGCTCAGCATCAGCTGGTCTATAAAGCGCTAAAAGGAAAAATGGGCGGCGAGCTGCACGCGCTGGCGCTAGAGACGAGTGCGAAGGGGTAGAAGGCGAGCCGCCTAATCGGCCAATTCTTTCGCCCGAGCCTTGGCGGCGAGCACCGCCTGTTTCATCAAGCCGCGCAAACCCGGTTCAGCATCAAGCAAAATCATCGCCGCTTGTGTGGTCCCCCCTGGGGAGGTCACGGCTTTGCGCAATTGCGCCGCGCTGCGCTCTTCTTGGTCGAGCAAGGCGCCTGCCCCGATCACGGTTTGGTTCGCCAGATCGCGCGCAAGGTCCGGCGACAGACCCGCTGCGATGCCCGCTTCCGCCAGTGCTTCGGCCAGCAAAAACACATAAGCGGGGCCACTGCCGGACAAGGCCGTTGCGGCATCAATATCATCTTCGCTGGAGAGCCAATGAGCTGATCCTGCAGCGCTCGACAATCTGGACGCCGCTTCGCGCTGCGCCGTGGTCACTTCGCCATCGGCATAAAGCAAAGTCACGCCTTTAAACGCGGCGACCGCCAAATTCGGCATCGCCCGGACCACCGGCGCTTTTGCCGCTCTGGTGCCCGCCAAATGGTGACGAATGGTTTTCAGGCTGACCCCGGCGGCAACAGAAATGAACAGCGTCTGCTCGATGCCCGGCCAATCAAAACTTGGCAAGACGCTGGCAAATTGCTGCGGCTTCACCGCGATCACACAGATATCTGCGCTGGTATCAGCGCTCGGGTTGATCTGCACGCCATGCTGATTGACGATGAAACTGATATGGTCCGAGGGTGTTGGGTCGATCACGCAAGATCGTGTCGGATCAAGGATGCCGCCTTCGAGCCAGCCGCGCAGCATGGCGCTGCCCATCGCCCCGGCCCCGACCAACATCACCGATAATTTCTCGCTCATCAAACCCTCTCTCTCTAAAGAACTATATCAGGCTGATCCCACCACGTCGAACAGGCATGCCGCTAAGGCTTCCGCCGGCGACTTGCCGCCCCAAATCACATAATTAAACGCCGGGTAGAACCGCTCAAACGCTTCCGACGCGCCTTTCAGCAGGGTCTCGGCTTGACCCTCATCTAAGTCAGCCATTTGGGACAGGACTAAGCCATTGCGATAAACAATCGCTTTGTCTTCCGACCACAAATCAAAGTGACCGATCCAGACCCGCTCATTGACCATCGCTAATAGTTGACAAATCTCTGGTTCAAGCGCGGGCGGGACTTTCAATTCTAACGGCGCGCCCATTTGCAACACGCGCAAATCTTCGCGCCACGCAAACCACACCGCAATATCGCGCCACACCCCATTCACATTGACATGGAGTTCTGCCCGGTCGACCCGCTCAGTGGTCATTTCGCCTTGCTCAGCGACCCATTCAATTACTTCGAGGGGGTCTGCCCCAGTTTCAAAATCACGCATCGCCATTTGGTCTTATCCTGACACTTTAAGTGAGCCCGAAACAGCAACGAGTCGGGGGGGCCTCGCAATGATTCGATGTTACCTGTGGAGAACCCCCCGTGGTTAGCCACCAAAAAGAGATGGTTTTCAACCGCCAGCGCAAAGCCGCTTCGCCCTTGTCGCGTTCCCCGCCCGTGACTATGCTCCTGACATAAACTGTCAGGATGTTCGTTTAAGGTCGCTTTTCATCATGTCCCGCACTGATCGCCTTTTGAAAATCCTGCAACTGCTTCGGCGCTATCGTCGCCCGGTGATTGCGGCTGTTCTGGCCGAGGAACTGGAAGTGACCGAGCGGACGATCTATCGCGATATGGCGGCGATGAGCGCCAGCGGTATTCCGGTGCGCGGCGAGGCCGGGATCGGTTATGTCCTCGATGAGGGTTATGATTTGCCGCCCTTGATGTTCACGATTGACGAATTGGAGGCGCTGATGCTCGGCGCTCGCTTCATTGAAAGAAAGGCCGATCCAGAACTGGCCATTGCCGCCAAGGATGCGATGGCCAAAATCGCCGCGGTGATTCCGACGACGATCAGACCATTTTTATTAGCTTCCGGCTTATATAGCCCAAGTTTTGGCCACCAGCCTGAGCCCAACAAAATTGATGAGAAGTTGATCCGCCAAGCGCTACGCGAAGAGCAAAAAATCGAGATTGAGTATCTTGATCTAAAACAGAACAACAGTACTCGGACATTATGGCCGATCTTGCTGAGCTACTTTGCGGACTGCAATTTACTCGTCGCCTGGTGTGAATTGCGCGAAGACTTTCGCCATTTCCGCACGGATCGGATCAGCGCTCTAACGCTGTCGACGCGACGCTTACCGAAAAAACGCCTCGACCTCCTCAAGCAATGGCAAGCACAAGAATATTGTCGCAAGAAATAAGTACTCTCCTGACATTCCCTGTCAGGAGAGTAGTCTATGGCTGCGCTACCTAATCAAAAACCTAGCCTCTAAGGAAACAATATGCCCACCACCCTCTACGGTTTCGGCCCACTCTTTGATCTGCCCTCGCCCAGCCCTTATGTAATGAAGGCTGAAATTCATTTGCAAATGCTTGGCGTCGACTATGCCTGCGCTTTTGCGGACCTTGAAAGCGTCTCAAAACATAAAGCACCTTATGTCGATGATGATGGCGAGATTATCCAAGACTCAACTTTTATTCGGCTGCATTTTGAAAACAAGCTTAGCAAAAAGCTGGATGCGGGTCTCTCCGATCAAGACAAAGCCACCGGCCACGCGCTTGAGCGGATGGCGGAAGATCATTTGGCCAAAACAATGTTGATGGCGCGCTGGCTTGATGATGATAATTTCAATAAAGGCCCGGCTGTGTTCTTTATGGCGGTGCCTGAAGAAGTCCGTCAGAAAGTTATTGATGAGGCCAGAGGAGCGATCAAAACCGGGTTGTATGATGCTGGCTTTGGCCGCCATTCTGAGGATGAGCGGATGCTGTTGGCGGGGCGTGATATGGATGCGATTGCCGGCCAGCTGGGCGACAAGCCATATCTGTTTGGCGATCAACCCAGCGTTGCTGATGGTGCTGTTTCTGGCGTACTCAGTTCTTGCGCCACGCCGTTTTTCAAAACGCCGCTGGTCGGCATGGTCAAAGCGCGGGACAATCTACCGGCTTACTTAGCCCGTATCAACAAGCGCTTCTTTGCTGATAGTGCAAAAAAATGGCCCGTACCTGCTGCGATGTAGGACTTCCTTACGGTCTTCGCTGTGGGGAGCGGACCGTGCGGAATGACTTTTTTAGACCCCTCACCCACTCGCAAAGGGCTCGCTTGCCTCTCCCTTGGGAGAGGCAAAGTAAGGATCGCCTCTCCCTTGGGAGAGGTACAAATTTTTCTTAAAATTTGGGTGAGGAGTCGCGCTATCAACTATCTCCCGTCATCCCGAACTTGTTTCGGGATCTCATGAAATTAAGAGCGGTGCTGACCTCAAGAGATCCCGGCCTGCGCCGGGATAACGGTTTGCTTTTGTTTGCGCTGCGCCGGGCTCTCGTCGTATCTTCGATACGACTGCCGCCCCGACGCGTTTCATTCCACGAAACGCTTGCCATCACTGGGGTTGCACCAGTTTATCCCCGTCCCCCCCAAGCTGATCTATACTGACTTCAGACCTGCTCACGGGAGGCTTTTTGGATATCCGGCCACGAGGGAACAGGGGACGTAGTAGTAGTGGGCGGCCAACGGAAAGCCGCTAGCACTCAACCGTTTATGGCAGGGGGCAGATCCGCGAGGGAA
>JAZGEB010000288.1:0-2353 GCA_036478515.1 Parvularculaceae bacterium
GACCACGCCTGAAGCGACAATTGCGGCGGTGGCGACGCTGATCAAGACGATGGTGGCAGATCAAAGTGGCATGCTGACCGGGCTTGGCATAGCCGCGTTTGGTCCGCTTGATATTGATCCCGGCTCAAAAACCTATGGCTCGATTCTGAAGACGACCAAGCCGGGTTGGTCAGATGTCGATTTACGCCGCCGCTTTGCCACGGCGCTTGGCGTCGATGTTGCGGTTGATACGGATGTTAATGGCGCGCTACGCGCTGAAATGAAATGGGGCGCAGCCCAAGATACGCCAAGCGCAGCTTATATCACGATTGGCACCGGCATTGGCGCTGGTATTTATGCTGGCGGGGATTATCTCGGGCGACCCTCTCATCCGGAGTTTGGTCATATCAGGATACAACGCCACCGCGATGATTTAAATTTTGCCGGTGTGTGCCCGTTCCATGGCGATTGCCTCGAAGGGCTGGCATCGGCGAATGCTATCTGGGAACGCTTTGGCGACCCGCAAGCGATGGCGCCGGACCATCCGGGGTGGGAGATCGAGGCTTTTTACCTGGCCCAAGCCTGTCTCAGCCTGACGCTTCTTTGTCGTCCAGAAAAAATCATTTTGGGCGGCGGCCTGATGCAAGCACAGCATTTACTTGGCCTTGTGCATGATCACTATTCAACCCTGATGAATGGTTATCTGGAGCTGAGGGACGAGGCCGTGCAAGAGTTGATTGTCCGACCGGGCTTAAAAGATCAGGCCGGTCTGATGGGCGGGGTGGCACTAGCGTTGACGCTTTGACGCCTCGATGAGGCACCTGATGAAAAGAGCTAATGCGTTTGTGCGACGCCCGCGCCGTCGGGAATGCGGATATCATCGACCATGTTTTGGACTGACATCGGCACAGGTTTAGTCATTTTGGCGACCCCAGCGGCGACGACAAAATTAATCACCATACCAATGGAGCCGATCCCTTCGGGGGAGATACCAAACAACCAATTTTCTTTCATATTCAACTCTGGCGAGCCAAATTTGAAATGCCAGATATAGCCGATGGTAAAGATCAGACCAGCCAGCATCCCGGCAATAGCCCCTTCTTTATTCATGCGTTTAAAGAAAATCCCCATTAAAATAGCCGGAAAGAGCGAACAAGCGGCCAAGCCAAAAGCGAGCGCCACGACTTGGGCGACGAAACCGGGGGGATTGATCCCGAAATAGCCAGCGATGCAAATCGCCACAACGGCCGCGCCGCGTGCGGCCCAGAGCTCTTGCTTGTCAGAAATATCCGGTGCGAATGTTTTCTTCATCAGATCATGACTAATGGAAGCAGAGATCACCAATAATAACCCCGCCGCTGTCGACAGCGCCGCGGCAATGCCGCCAGCGGCCACCAGGGCAATGACCCAACCGGGCAGGTTCGCAATCTCCGGATTGGCCAGCACCATAATATCGCGGTCAATATAGACTTCATTGGCGTTGTCGGTCGTTACATTGGTGACGACACGCTCGCCATTGGGACCGGTCTGGTCGGCGGCGAAAGTGGGTTTGCCTTTAAACGGCGCCCCAGCGCGATACTGAATTTTGCCATCATTGTTTTTGTCGACCCAGCCGATCAGGCCGATATTTTCCCAGCTCTTAACCCAGTCAGGGGTCGCTGTTTGACCCGCCTCGGCGCTATAGCTGGTCTCATTGACGGTCTCGATAAAGTTGATCCGGGCAAACGCGCCAACTGCTGGCGCTGTGGTATAGAGCAGAGCAATGAAAACCAACGCGTAGCCGGCAGATTTGCGCGCGTCAGACACCTTGGGCACGGTGAAAAAGCGCACGATGACATGGGGCAAGCCAGCGGTGCCGACCATCAAAGCGAGCGTGATAGCAAAAATATCGACTAGGGACTTTTTGTTTTCCGTATAGGGCTGGAACCCTAGATCTACTAAGGTCGTGTCGAGTTTTTGCAACACGGTTTGGCCGCTATCAGCAACTTCGCCGCCAAGTCCAATTTGCGGGATGGGATTATCGGTAATCAGCATCGAGATGAAAATCGCTGGCACCATATAAGCAAAGATCAGCACGCAATATTGCGCGACTTGCGTATAGGTGATGCCCTTCATGCCGCCCAACACTGCATAGAAGAACACAATTGCCATGCCGACAACCACACCCATATTAATTGGAATGTCTAAAAACCGTGAAAATACCACGCCAACACCGCGCATCTGTCCGGCAACATAGGTGAACGAGATCACGATCAGGCATAGCACGGCAACGACCCGGGCGGTTTTGGAATAATAGCGCTCGCCGATAAAATCGGGCACCGTGAATTGTCCAAATTTGCGCAAATATGGCGCGAGCAGCAACGCCAGTAAAACA
>JAZGEB010000289.1:0-2482 GCA_036478515.1 Parvularculaceae bacterium
ATCTTAAAAGGCGCAGATGGCGGCATGTCGGCCTCTAATCTGATCGCCAAAGCTGCTTTATTCTTCATTACCCTGCTTGGTCTTATTCAAGCCCTAAAAGCGCTGAAATTTGATGCGCTCACCGGTGCCATGAACACGGTTCTGGAAATGGGGGTACAAATTGTCTTTGGCTCAATCATCATCTTTGCTGGCGTGTTTCTGGCTCGATTGATCACCGGTGCCATGGCATCAACCGGATCCGGGGCAACCGATGTGGCGGCCAATGTGGTCAAATGGGTGATCATCACGCTGTCGATCATTCTTGGTATCTCCCGCATGGGTCTTGACCCAACTGGCGGCGAGTTCATCCTCAATGTCGCGCAATATCTGGTCATGGGTGCAGCCGCTGCGATGGCACTGGCGTTTGGTTGGGGTGGCCGCGACTGGGCTGCTCGGCAGTTGGAAAGCTGGCGCTCAAGCAAATAGTCAGTCTGGAAAAATTACCCAAAACCCTCATCCGACATCAGCGTTGGATGAGGTTTTTTTTTTGGCTACGGGCTAGGCGTCAAAATCAGTCCGCCGCTGGCCATCAAAATCAACATCAAACATATGCTCTAGGCTAGAGCGCGGTAAGCCATGCTTGACCATGTCATAAGGGGTGAGATTGACGGTTTTGAGGATCGTGCGCTCGATCCGTACATCCTTCACAGGGCAAGGCACGACATCAATATCAAGCACATTGATGCAGCCCAAATCTTGTTCAAAAGCCTTGGCTCCGGAAAGACCCGCGCCGGTAGCATAACTTAGCAATAACCGGTTCACGCCTTCATGGGCGACTTGCAAGGCTGTGCGCCATGATGAGCCTAAGACAAACTCTTCAAAACTGTTGGTAATTCGCTGATAAGCATCGCTAAACCGCTCTCCTCCCGGCAAGAATTCTGCCCCCGGTCGATCCGCCACATCGAAGGTGAAAGCGAGCCTTGCGGCCAATTCCTCACGATTATCGGTGACATAGACCCCGCCTTTCAGCTCGGCCATGCCTGCCGCTGGCACAATCGCTTCGGGCGGTTGATGGTTTTCGGCCAGCACTCGGGTCAAGGTTTCCATTGTCCGGGGCAAGCCGCTATGGCGGGCAATATCGAACTGGACATGGGCCAATGCGGCACCAGCGGCGGTCGCTTGGGCCTGTCCCTCTTCGGTCAGGAGCACTTGGGTAAAATCGGTCAAATCTGGCGCAAAATAGTCCACATGGCCGTGACGCATCAAATAGAGCCGCCGCCGACCAACAAGTCCCGGGCCCGATTTTGCCGCTAATTTACCCTCTGACATAACGACTCACTTTGCCAATAGCCCCTAAAATGCAGCTTTAGAGCGAAATCCCCTCCTAAAACAAGTGTTGCACTGCGGCGAATGGGCGACGAATGCAGTTTTTTTGGCTCAGGCACCGAAATTGCTCTTCTAGAGGCGAAGATAATCGTTAATAGTATATCTTCTTTGTTATGGTGGGTCGCCTTGGCGCGGCTTGATTAAATATTAGGGCATTGAATGATCCGGTCTCCTGTCAGTTTGAGCGTCATGTTTGTGGTCGCTTTTGTGCTCTATGCTTTGAGCTTCTGGGTCATGGTCACTGTTGATCCAGGATCGGCTGAAAGCCGCTATACCATCCTTACGCAAAGCGGCGCGCCGGGCCGAGCAATTAGCCATGGCGAGCAATTGCTCGCGCTAAAACGCAAAGATGGCACCAGCGAAGAAGACCTCGTCGACCTCAAACTGTCCCTCGGCGTCGCCCATGAAAGCCAAGGCGATGCGGCCCGTGCGGTCGAGTTGTTTGGCGAAGTCCTCACTTCTGAAAAAGCCGAGAGCTACCCCGCCACCGAACGGGCTGATTTGAGAACCAGAATGGCGACGCTGGAAATGGGTCAACGCAACCTTGCAGCAGCCGCGGCAATCTATGCCGATTTCCTCGATCAAGCTGGCGACGAAGCCGCCCGGGTCGAGGTTGAAGATACCGCCAGCACCGAAGCTTGGTACATTGAGCAAGTCATCGGCGCGCAAGAAGCTTTCACCGAAAGATTGCTGCCGACCAGAGATGATGAATACCTCACTGGTAGTAAACAAGAGCGCCTCGACAGTGCCTCTGACATGACCCAACTTGGTGGCTTTTACGCCGGCCAACCAGAAGGCAGCCATGCTGCTGCGGGTTTATTATCGGCCGCCTATATCACCCGCTTAAAAGCACTTGGCCCTGCTCATCAGGACACGTTACAAACCGGCTTGATGTTGGGCGACATCTATCAACGCATTGGCCGCGATGCCGAAGCCTTGGATATTTATCTGAAAGCCTTTCACGCGCAGGAACAAGACAAAGGCTCGAATAGCCCTGAGCTCAGTCTATATTTACGCCTGCTGGTCGACATCTATAAAAAACAAGGCCGGATGACCGAAGCTGAAGCGCTGAACCAGCATATTCGGCGGATCTTTCAGGATGCCTTTGGCTCACAAC
>JAZGEB010000290.1:0-6285 GCA_036478515.1 Parvularculaceae bacterium
CCCAAGGCTTGGTTTAAGTAATTTTGCTCAACCTCTTCATAAAACAAGTCACTCTTGGCGAAGAGGGAGAAATCATGGGAGTAGAATTTCTCCGCCTGTTCTGAAATGGAGCGGGCCTCTTCCAAGCTCAAATCAGCGGCGTTGCCTTCTGACAATAGCGGCCTTGGCAGTTCTGTGAACAGCCACGAGCGGCCAATTTGGCCGGCGGCTTCTCTTTCGGCAGTGTCGAGATTTTCTTTTGTCCCGGTGCGTCGTGCCAACTCCCCGGCGCCGGTTGTCTCGATGGTTCGCACTGATTTGGGCGTGGCTCTACCCAGAAATTTTCGGATCAGTCGAAATGGGAATGTGATAACGCGGATGATTACCTTGACCATATGGGGATACCCTCTCTATTTTTCCTCTCCTTATATATGGGTCTCGTCGGATGACATTTTAAGAACTGTCATAATAGTTTCATCAGTTAGAATCGATTAAATCGATTGATAAATTCAATGTTATCTATTTTACCTATGATAAAATAACGCCGATAAGCACTCTCAAAGGAGACACACCATGACCGACACAACCAAAATTGCCGCCGCCTTAAAGCAAACCCTCGCCGACACTTATGCCGTCTATATGAAGACCCATGGCTATCACTGGAATGTCACTGGGGTGCAGTTTCATTCGCTGCACACAATGTTTGAAACTCAATATACCGAGATGTGGATGGCGCTGGATGAGATCGCCGAGCGCGTACGGGCTGTGGGCGACTTTGCCCCCGGTTCGGGCCAGGCTTTGGCAAGTTTGAGCATCGTCGAAGAGCAGGACGCATCAGTGCCAAGGGCAACTGAGATGCTAAAACATTGGTCGCGGATCACGAAAAACTGATCATGCGGGCTCGGGAAGCTCTCACCATTGCCAACGCAAATGGTGATGATCCGTCAGCGGATTTAATGACCCAGCGGATCACGCTGCATGAAAAAACCGTGTGGATGCTGCGTAGTTCTATTGCATGAATTGGTCATCGCTAGAATGGGCATTCAAGCCGGACAGTCCGAATAGCTATTCGATTTAAGCCTGCATCAGGCGGTGACCCGGTATCATATTCCGGGAAATCCCGCCGATGACCTATTCGCCCAAATATTGTCGGGCATAAATGCCCGACTTAACTATTGGTCAGCCGCTTCTTCTTCGGGGGCTTCTTCTGTTGCATCAGCAGCAGCTTCTGCAGCATCAGCTTTATCAGCTGCTTCTTGGGTCCCGGTTTTCTTTTTGCCGGCGATAATGTCGCGACAATCCGCAACCCGCTGCGCATCTACGATACCGCCCCGGTCAAAAATTTGCACAATGGATTTACAATTTGCAATTTCAGCCTTGAGGGCCTCTTCGCGTTGCGCTTTTTCAACCGCATCTTGAGCTCGTTCAACTCGTTTAATCTCGTTGATATATTGCTTCCACCGATTAGCGTCTGCGCGTGAAGCCGGATAGTTCGAGGCTTTTTCAAACGCATTTAACGCCGATTGGCGAATATTTGGATCATCGCCGGCACGTGAGAATCGAGCCGAACCCATCAACAACCATGCATCGCCAATTTCTTTTCGAGATAGCCCGCCTTTTTTAATCGCGCTGGAGAGTGAACGCTCAGCATTCAACCATTGCTCATCAGCGAAATAGACCCGGCCTAAATTATATGCGGCCTTACCAGTGTTATCGCGTTTGGCAACTTGTTCGTAAGCGGCAATTGATTTTTTCTGCTCACGGGCCAAGTTCCACATCTGACCGAGCAACTCATAGACCTTTTTGGTCTTTTTGACATTGCCCGCAGCCATTTCGCGTTCAAGCATTTTCGCCCCGCGATATGGATTTTCCAGCAGCGAGTAATATTGAACCAAGGCAATGATCTTATCTTCATCATCGATCAGCCCGGCCTTGTAAGCCAATTCCAGCACCACCGCCGCATCGCGGTCACGCCCGGCTGTCGCATAGGCGCCAGCAAGTTGCCCCCACAAGGTTTTATCACTCGGCCATATATTGACCATGGTCACCAGCAAGTCACCCCGCGGGCCCTCTTTACCAAGCTCATTATAGATCGTATTTAACAAACCATAATAACTTTTGTTCGGCTTCTTGCTTGCAGCAATAGACTTTTTCGCTGGATCTTCAGCTTTGCTGAACTGGTTCAGTGAATAATAGGAAGCAGCAAGGTAGTACCAAGTTTGCGCTGTCACAGGCTCGGTTGTCGAGCGGACATATTCTTCAAGCAGCTTTGCCGCTTCAGCATAGCGTTCTTCGGAGAAATAAAGTTGTGCGATAACAAAGCGGATATAACGCAGGCGTGATTCTGGCAACGCCGCCAATCTGACAATTTCTTCAAAATCGCGCAGCGCGCCTTTGAGGTCATCGGTGCGCACTTTTAAGCCAGCGCGAATTTCCAGAACCGTCGATTTGTCGGACGGCGACATGTTCGGCTTATTGGCAAGCAGCTTGTTGAGTTTTGCGAGCCCGGCTCTGGCCGCAGCATCTTCGCCTGCGTCATCGCCGGCTGGAACCGCATTGATCGCGTCAAAAACCTCAGAGACAACCTTCGCAACGCTGGTTGATAGCGGAACGACTTTTTCTTCTTTGTCCTTTTGTGCCATCGCATCTGGGGCCGTGATGATGGACCCAACAGGGATTAACACCATAGCCAATGCGACAATGGTAGCTCTTAGCGTTTTGGCGGAAAATTTCTCGCTGATCATGCTCATCATACTTGCTCTACCTGGTGTTTACCCTTCACGCCCCTTACGAACGAACGCGATTTTAAATGGACGGCATAAAAAACCGTTAGTTCACTGACGACGACAAGGGTCATCGCCTTTTGTTTTTAATCCGGTGGCGGATCATAGCGGAAATTTGTCCGCACGCCATAACGAGGCTTTGGTTCGCCTTCAACAATTTTTGGCTGATATTTCCACCGTTCTGCCGCCCGAATTGAGGACCGGTCAAAACATGAATTAGTCGAGCGAACGATTTTGACATTGACCACCTGCCCCAGCGGGGTCACATCAAATTCGATTGTAACATTTTCCACTTTTTTATGGCGAGAGCTGCAGCGCTCTGGATATTGCGGCGGTATCCGCACTAAAGGCTGAGCATCACGGTCGGGATTAAACCCGGTGCCAAGTTCAATTTTCGTATCAAACTCTGGTGTTGCAGCGCTTACACCCTCCACATCCGGCTCGAAGTCAGCTTTACTGATCGCCGGCGGAGGTGGTGGTGGTTGGTCGAGTTGGGGCCGCTCGAAACTTTTTTCGCGGTTGATATCCACTGTGTCATCAATCTTACGACCGATATCTATATTCACGACACGTGATTCATCTAACTCAACGGCTTGATTATTCCCGACTAAGGCGTACATCACCAAAAACAGCACGACAGTGACGAGCATCGCCAGCGGGGTGCCAAAAATCAATCTTGCAATAGCGCCCATGATATCAGCTCCTCTATAATTCTTCTGTTGCGACGTTAACTTGCTTGACGCCAGCTGCTTTGACTTGCTTCAGCACTTCGACCAGCAAGCCATTTTTCGCTTTGCTATCAACCCGGATAACCGCTTGACCTTTTGGTGTTTCGCGCAGCAATTCCTTGACGACTTCTTTAACTTGCGCCGTGGTGACTTTCTTCTTATCGATCCAGATCTCATCATCTGCGGTTACCGCGACAAGGATATTGATCTGTTTCAACTTCGCCCCAGTATTGATTTCAGGGCGTAAAATATCGACGCCAGGCTCTTTTATGAAGGTCGAGGTCACGATGAAGAAGATCAACATGATAAAAACAATATCAAGCAATGGCGTGACATTGACGTCTTCATCATCATCCGGTTTTCTCGTAAGGCGTCCTGCCATGATTTTATTCCTGTCCTAATTCGCCTCAATCAAAAATGATGGGGCGTATATCCAGCTACCTATTGGCCAGTGTAAATGTGATCTGGTTCCACTTGGCCACATCAGCACCGCGCGCCTCATCAAGCACAGTCATCGCTACACCGGCTTCAGAATTCGGCATTGCACTGACAATCACCACACCGGTCGGATTTGCGGCAAAAAATTCGCCTGCACGAGGTTTGACGGATCGAGGGTCGACCTCATCCGCATCATCTATCCGAACCAAGCCATTTTCCATCACAGTCAATAACAGGCTAGGAGGCGGAATCGAATCCTCATTATCGGAATTTTGCGGTAGATTAGGTGAGAAGCCATCTTCGTAAACGAAGGTCGCTGTCACGATGAAGAAGATCAGCATGATGAAAACAATATCAAGCAATGGCGTGACATTGACGTCGGCAGCATCTTCCTGGTGTCTTACTTTTTTGCGCATGGGACCTACTCTATCACCAAATTATCTGTCACCGAGACAATCGTTTTATTCGACGACCGCTCAATAATGTTGACCATCAAAATACCGGACAGGGATGTTACCAACCCGGCCATTGTTGGGATCGTCGCTTTGGAAATACCGCCAGCCATTAGACGGGCGTTTGAAGACCCAGTCACGGCCATGACGTTAAACACTTCGACCATCCCGGTCACCGTACCAAGCAAGCCCAGCAAAGGAGCAACCGCGACGAGGCCTTTGATTAAAATCAAATTGCGGTTGGCATCTTGGCGGACTTCAGAGATCAGCTTTTCGCGAATCGCCAAGGCATACCAAGAGTTACGATCAGTTCTGCCGCTCCAAACACGACTGGCATGTTTGGTAATACTGCCTTGCGAAAAACTGAAAAAGATCACTCTTTCCAGAATTAGCGCCCACATCACAAAAGTGAGCACCATGATCGCAACCAAAACCTGTCCCCCAGAGGCGAGAAACGCTTGTAGCGCCCCCAGAGCATTTGCAGGATTAAAGATCTCGAGCATAGCCGAGCTCCTTCTCGATTAAGTTACGAACGGGACTCAGCGTGCTCAGCAATCATGCCCGCAGCTTGCTCTTCCAAGACCTGCGACACGGAACGTGAAGCGCCACTGGCAAAAGCATGGATCAAGAGCAGCGGAATAGCCGCAACCAGACCCAGAACTGTGGTCACCAAGGCTTCGGAAATACCCGACGCCATGGTTTGCGGGTCACCGGCACCATAAAGCGTAATCGCTTGGAAGGTCCGGATCATCCCGATCACTGTCCCGAGCAGGCCCAAGAGAGGCGCAACCGCAGCCAAAACCTTGACCAGATTGATGCCGCTTTCGAGGCGTGGAATTTCCTTCAACACCGCATCATCAAGTTTCAAGGACATGGTCTGGACATCAGCTGATGTATTTGACTCATAAGCCATCATCACGCGACCAAGGGGGTTACCTTTGCCAGCTGATTTCTTGCGAATTTGCCCGCGAACCGCTGCGCCTGTGCCCCAAAGAGTGAGGATTTTAAACAGGCCGATGACAATACCCAGAGCTGCAATACCGAGGATCACATACCCAACCGCACGACCTTGCTTAACTGTTTCAGTCAGCGTTGGCTGATCAACAACCAAACCAAGAATTGTGCCCAATGTTGGGTCAATCGCGCCTTTGGTAAATCCAGAACCACTAAAGCCCTCAACACCCTTGGCCATACCAGTTAAAGCACCGCTTGGCTGGCGTGGTAGGAACTGCAATGATTCAGCTGCACCGTTGAAAGTCATATATTTACCACCAGAAAAGGCAGTGAACGGACCAATACGAGTGGCCTTGCCTTGGAGTGGCTTATTATCAGCGCCAATAACGGTTGCTGGGAAAGTCACAACTTTTGCCTGCTCAGTCATCTCCTGTAACAGCGTGAACCACAAACCTTCAAGCTCATCAACTGATGGTAGAGTTTCACTCTCAGCAGTTTCTTTTAGGGCGGCAACGCGTCCTGGGAACTGAGCAGAAATAATTGACCGTTCAAGTACAGCGGCGGTTTCCGCTGCGCCCTGACGCGCGGCACCAAACAACTCGCCAAACTGGCCTTGAGCTGCTTTCAGTTGCAATTGCAACGCATCCAATTGCTCTACATTTGCTTTATAGGCGGTATCGAGGCGATCTGATTCAGCTGACGCTGCCGCAACCTTATTACGAATGCCGGAAAGACGAGAGGCTTGTTTGTTTTTTTCAGCCACGAATTCCTGCTCGCGGGCCGCATTTTCACGCGCCACCGCTTGGCGCTCTTCACGTGCCGCGCGCAAAACATCATCAAGCGATTGCGCTTGAGCCGAAGTTGCAAGCCCGGCAATGGATATAGCACCCAATGTCAAAGCGATGCCAATTTTCTTAAAGATTTTCATGTTAGGATATCCCTTAAACTATC
>JAZGEB010000291.1:0-4995 GCA_036478515.1 Parvularculaceae bacterium
GGGCAGCTTGCCTTTTAAAAAATCACGAAAGGACAATCCCGCGGCATCTGTGTAGTCGCCATCGCGCCAGACAAAATACATTGGTACATCGAGCATATAATCAGTATAGCGCTCAAACCCGAAGCCATCTTCAAAGACAAAATCAAGCAAGCCCGTGCGGTTCGGGTCTGTGTCTGTCCAAATATTGGCGCGCCAGGATTGAAAGCCATTGGCTCGTTTTTCTGTATAGGGAGAATTGGCAAACAAAGCTGTTGCCAGTGGTTGCAAGGCCAAAGAGGTGCGGAATTTTTTGACCATGTCAGCTTCTGAGGCGAAGTCGAGATTGACTTGTACTGTGCAAGTCCGGTGCATCATGTCGAGGCCAAGATCACCAACCTTTGGCATGTAATTGCGCATGATCGTGTAGCGTCCTTTGGGCACGCGGGGCATCTCGTCCCGAGTCCAAATTGGGGTGTGGCCAAAGCCGATAAAACCGGCATCGATTTGTTTGTCGAGGTCTTGCAATTGCGCCAAATGATCGTGAACTTCATTGCAAGTTTGATGAATGTCGTCGAGCGGCGCACCGGATAGTTCTAATTGCCCGCCCGGTTCCAGCGTGATTGACGCGCCTTGTTTTTTCAACGCAACAAGATTGTCGCCTTCAAAAATCCGCTCCCAGCCATAAGTGTCAGACAGGCCTTGCAGCAATGTCGCGATTGAGCGTTCACCAGCATAAGGCAAGGGCTCGAGCGTATCCCAGAGGAAGCCAAATTTTTCGTGCTCGGTGCCAATACGCCAGTTTTCTTTTGGCTTATTGCCGGCTTCCAAATAGGCGGTGAGCTCACGCAAATCTTCGATTGGCTGAGCGTTTTGGCGGGTCGAGGCATCTAGCTGGGTCATGGGTCTCTCTTCTCTTGCAAAACACATAGGCGTGAAGGCGCGCCGGGCCAAGGGGGGATGTCAGCGGCGCAACCAAATCACGGTTTCGTGAAGCGAGGCCAATCGCCAAGACAAGCTTGCCAAAGGGTGAGGGCGGCAAAGGCGGCGGTTTCGGCCCGTAAGATCAGCGGGCCAAGGCTGACGGGGAGGACAAAGGGCAGGGCTCGCAGGCGCTCCCTTTCGGCAGATGAAAACCCGCCTTCGGGACCGACCAAAATCGCCCAAGGCGATGGCGGTTTGTTTGCGAAAGGCGCGAGAGCTTCGAGCATCGGCGGGGCTGAGCCAGCTTCGTCACAGAAGATCAAGCGGCGATTTGGTGGCCAATTTTCAAGCAGGCTGCCAAGCTTATGCAATGGTTTCAACTCGGGCAGATCAAGCCGCTCACATTGCTCGGCAGCTTCCATGATGGCGGCGTTGAGGCGGGTTTCGTTCAGGCGGGTGTTTGTTGTGCGCTCGGTTTGCACTGGCGCGAGGGCCGCGACCCCAAGTTCGGTGGCTTTTTGCGCGATCAGCTCCATGGGCCCGCGTTTCACCGGGGCAAAATAAAGCGACACATCTGGCGTGGTTCCTTGCGGCCTCGTTTGGCGTTCGGCAAGAGCGACACCGCCTTTTTTTGTCATACTGTCAAAGCTCGCCTGCCATTCGCCATCGCGGCCATTAAACAGATAAATTTGCGCGCCTTGCGTCAGGCGCAGAACATTCGACAAATAATGTGCCTGTTCTCGGGTAAGCGGGATGGTTGCTTTGGTCGAGAGGTCAGGGGTGATATATAAGCGAGGTGGAGTTGCCATGGGTCTTACGATCTTGGGGCTATGTGGTTGAGGTGGTGCCAGTGTGCCATGATTGCTGGCGCGGGGTAAGATCACGTTTTTTTGATTACATCCTTGGGGGCGGCCTGTTAGTCTGGGGGCTAAGAGAACAAAGGTCCTAATATATGTCGAAACGCTCCGCACCGCCGCAAGATACTTATACCCGTGTCGCGATAGGCTTACATTGGGTCTTGGCGATTTTGATCTTGGCGCAAATTGCCGGTGGCTGGTATATGCATGAGCTCGCCCCGAAGGCGCAAAAATACGACTTGTATCAGTTACATAAATCATTTGGTGTGACCATTTTGGTGTTGTCGCTGGTGCGTTTGGGCTGGCGCTTGACCCATCGGCCACCGGCCCCGGTTGCGGGAATGTTAGGGTGGGAAAAGAAAATTGCTAAAATTATTTCTTATGCGTTCTATTTTTTGATGATCGGTGTGCCTATTATCGGTTGGTTGATGGTCTCGGCGTCGCCTCTGGGACTTGAGACCAAATTATTCAAGCTTATCCCATGGCCTCATGTGCCGGGGATTCTTCCAAGCGAAGAATTGGAGCATTTGCTAAAACAAGTGCACACATATGCCGCCTTCACCATGCTTGGATTGGTCGGGCTTCATGTTGGTGCCGCGATGCGGCATCATTTTATCAAACAAGATCGCGTGCTGACGCGTATGATCCCGTTCTTATCCCAACGAGGCGGAAATAAAGGAGAGAAAAAATGAATATTATCTTGGGTCTAGCCGCGTCACTCATTCTGGCAGCTTGCAGCGATACAGCGCCGAGCAATGTCGTTGCAACATCTGTATCTGGTGACAAGGTAGCAGTCCTGAAGGACGGACATGCTTGGACCCTCGACGCTGAAAAAAGTACCTTGCGTTTTTCCGCCACCCAGCAAAATGAACAATTTACCGGTAGGTTTAAAAACTTCACGGCGCAAATTAATCTCAACCAAGATGATTTATCTAACGCGTCGATCAAGGCCGTGATTGAGATGAAATCGGTTGATGCCGGCGCCGCTGATCGAAATGGTTCTTTGCCGACACGGGTGTGGTTCAATGTCAAAACCTTCCCTGAGGCAAGTTTCACATCTTCTTCTGTGACACATCTGCAAGGGGATGATTATGAAGCAACGGGTACCTTGTCGATCAAGGGTGTCAGCAAAGAAGTAACACTTCCCTTTACCCTGACAATTGTCGCAGATGTCGCAACCGCAAGCGGCAAATTATCGCTAAACCGAACTGACTTTAATGTCGGCGAAGGCGATTATGCTGATGGTTCCGAGATCGGCTTCGGGGTTGAGGTGATGGTAGATTTGGTCGCGACGCGCTAAGCGTCCGCCCTCAGGCTGCGTGTTGTCTGTTTTTGACGGCGGGATATTTCTCAACGACTGCCCCGGCCTGAAACGCCGATGCGATGGTCGCGGCGCCAGCCAGATTCTTGACCCCAAGCTTGCGATAGATCCGGGTTTTCATCGTTGCCGCCGTATTTGGCGTCACGTTCAACTGATGCGCGATTTGTTTTAGCGTGTAGCCCTGAACCAGAATGACCAGCAATTCCTGCTCGCGTTTCGAGAGGCCAAGATCGCCAGCCGCAAACCGTCTGGAAAACTCAATCTTGTAGATGCCAATATTGATGCATTGGGGTGTTCGGAGGGTCGATTGGGGGGTCATCATGATTACGCATCCTGGTACTCGGCGGACTATATTGCCGAAACTCATGCCAGTGGCAACTAAAATCGACCATCGGAGAAGATATTTTCCCAATCTGATCTAAACCACTGTTCTGATTGCACCTTTTTGATATCTGATAATCTGAGCCGGGTTCTGTGTGGGGGGGCGAGTTTTTCTTGCGGTCCGGTCATATAGGTTTTTTGCCAACCTTGGGCTTCGGCGTCACTGCCGGGTTTTTTTAACTCAGCGTTGAAATTATTCCGCGCATCGCGCCAATCGGTAAAGACTTGCCAAAATTCGGGATCATCAGCTGGGCTTTTCAGCACTGGTTGGAATGTTTCGATCTCGCCGCGCTTGACCGGAAATATTGTCGCGATGGGCTCATCAATGGCAAAACTGACCGGTTTGTTCGCACTGGTGAATTTCCAGTTCATAGTGAAAGTGTAGGGCGACCAATCGGTTTCCACCACGGCGTTGAGGGCCTGAATATTTGCCTTTGGGGCATTGGCCGGGCCCATCACCCAGAGATCATAGCCCGGCGGCGTTCTGATCAGGCACGGGATATGAAAGGTCAACACGCCCTCGCCAAAATGGCTGGTGACCAAAGAGAGCAATGCGCCATCGGTGGAGGTGAGCGAAATATCACTGATCCGCGGGCCGCCATTCCAGTTTGCCGTAAACGGTGTCTGGTTGAGCAGATCCCAGCCATGAGAATTGGCGATCGCCAAAGGCAAGCAGCGATAGGCGTAGCTTTCCGGGCTGCCATCCATCCAGTCGCGGCGGTGGGAAGAGGGGCGTATACGGAAGTCTGCGCCCTCCTCGACAAAGCACTCAATTTCTTTCATCGCATTTCTCCAGTAACATTGACGCCGTAAACCTTATCCAGTCTTGATTGAAGCGCAATTGGAAATTTCTGCCCAAGCTTGAAAGTCAGGTTGCGACCGAACCGTGTGAGCGGCGAGGATAAGTGAAACAGCTTCGCATTATCGGCTGAGATTTTCTGCACCATGCTTGTTCGTGGTTTTCTCAAAGCTTCATAGCGGGCCAAGGCGGCGGTCATATCTGGCGGTTGTTTGCCGAGTATTTCAGCCAGCACATGCGCATCCTCAATCGCCATGGCCGCGCCTTGCGCCATGAACGGCAACATCGGATGACAGGCATCGCCGAGCAAAGCGACCCGCTTAGAGGTCCAGCGCGGCAGCGGCGGGTGGTCAAACAGGCCCCATTCAAAGCATTCGCTGCACTGGTCAAGGAGTGCCGTGATGCGCGGATCCCAGCCAGCAAAGGCGGCGCGAAGCTGGTCAATTTTACCCGGTAAGGACCAGTTTTCCTCGATCCAGGCATCGCGTTCTTCAACAGCAACAAAATTAATCAGTGCCCCGCCTTTGACATAATAGGTGACAAAATGTTTGCCGGAGCCGGGCCATATGGTGGCGTCCTCAGGTATCGTGTACGGTGCCAAGCGCTTCGCCTCTATCAGTCCGCGCCAAGCCACTTGACCCGTGAAGCGGCGTTTTTCCTCGCCCAACATGACCTTGCGAATGGTTGATTTAATCCCGTCAGCCCCTATTAGGACATCGCCCTTATGGCGCGTACCA
>JAZGEB010000292.1:0-2232 GCA_036478515.1 Parvularculaceae bacterium
CTCAATCGCGGCCGCAACCATCGCCTCAACTTGCGCAGGCTTGGTGACATTCGCCCCATGAGCCATCGCTTCGCCGCCGCCTGAATTAATTTCATCAGCAACGATTTGCGCCGGGCTTAGGTCGCCACCGACCGAGCCGCTACCGGCCTCCCCATCAACTGGTCCGCCAAGATCATTGACGACAACTTTCACCCCGCGCTTGGCCAAAGCCAACGCATGAGACCGCCCAAGCCCGGTACCGGCCCCGGTAATAATCGCGACCCGGTCATTAAATTCAATCAGGCTCATTTTTGTGTATCCGCTAAAATTGATGATGCCCGCGGATGGTAAGGGCGCGCGATGTTATTAGTCAAACCGATTAATCAGCTTAATCACTGACGGGGACAGATGGCGCCATTCTGGCTTCCATCAGCGAATACCAAGCCCACCATTCGACCGCCGGCAGGGCAAACAGGCCTTTGTCCAGCGCCCGCGTAACCGCGAGAATTGAAATTTCCACGCCTCAATGTTCCGGGCCCGCCGCGCTCATCCGCTGGGCTTGCTATCCCTATTCGCAGTTGCGCCACCGCCCGGTCGAGTGGTAAATGTTTCATGCTCAACGCGCGAGCTTGGGTCCATGGCCTTACCATCAATGCGTTGTATCTTCAGGAGACTTTCTATGAAAAATGCAATTTCAAGTCCATTACTCTCACTAGCCATTATTCTTGCACTATCTGCCTGCTCAAAAACGGATAAAACGGAGGCACCTGACGTGAGTGAGGTCGCCACAACGACGCCCGAAACGACAACCCCCGAAACGCCAACCAAAGTGGCGGTCGACGCGCCCGTGAAACATTGTTTCTGGAGCGAGTTTGGGATGGACGATATAAAAGATGTGGAAGAGCTGACAGTCGTTCTTGATGGCGATGCTGCGACCGGCGTGTATAACTGGATCCCTGCCTATAAGGACAAACGCATGGGCAATTATACTGGCACTTTCGCAGACCCCGTCATCAGCGCCGAATACGAGTTCCAGCAAGAGGGACAAACCGCAACAGCCATGATTACGATTACAATTGAAGACCAGCAGGTGACAGTTGCGGGCGGCGCTCCAGAATTGGGTCTCAATACGACAATCGCGCGTGTCGAGTGTTAATCCGGCGCGCCGGGGGTGCAAACCATTTCGAAGTCGGTACCGTCTTCAGTGAACGTCATATTCCCGGTCGTCAGGTCGAACACCTGATTTAACTCACCTGCTTTACAGGTTTTGACATTACCCGTGCTTGTGCATGGCAGAAAAGTGCGCCTGTCGGTCAGGCCAATAATGGTGGTGTTGGCAACCATTGCTTCACCGCCATAAGAATCCACGGCCATCCAGCTATCAGTCTCCAGACGGCATGAATATTCTGTCGTGCCGGTTTTTCCAAGGCGTTCAGCTTCGATCTTGAGCGCATCCTGATCGCCAAAAAACCGGGTATCAGAAGATTTGTACGAGTCCATATCTGGACGGATGACACTTCCCAATATGCCGTCGCAACTGGTCACGATGAGTGCTGCGCCAAGAATTCCGGTAATTTTGAGTATCATTTTTTTAGCCCTTTTCTATGCAGTTGGCTTTGTATTGGAGCAGCTTACGCTGCAAGAGCATTCTTCGCAAAGACACAGATAGTGAGCCCCTCACCGCTCGCAAGAAAAAGGGGTGGGTGAGGCAAAGAGATAGTGTGTGCTTTTCCCCTCTCCCACCCCTTTTTCTTGGGAGGAGAGGCAATTCTCACAAACACTGTCCCTTGCCTCTTGCCAGAGGCGAACCAGATTCATAGATCAATTCGTGATGAGTTATTTGGGCTTTCGAGCGTAGCTCTCAAGCATTTATTTGCTATTTTTGCTACGCAAAAATTTCGCCACAGGGAACTGCAAATAAATGGTGCCCGGGGGCGGATTTGAACCACCGACACGCGGATTTTCAATCCGCTGCTCTACCCCTGAGCTACCCGGGCGCTGCGGGACATCTTATAGCCAGATGCCCCGAGCAGATTGGCGGTATATTACCTTCCCTGAAGCTTGTCTAGCGCAATTCCGAGGACCACTCCCGATCCTAGGCCCTCAAAGCTGGTCAGCCCCGCCAAGTGTGACGCTGAGGCTGGAATGGTCCGAAATTCGGCTCGCCCGAGGTGCATGATCATAGATGACCGTCTCTATTCGGCTATCGGCACCGGGGCTGGCAAGACAATGATCATAGCGAAAGCGATTGCC
>JAZGEB010000293.1:0-2139 GCA_036478515.1 Parvularculaceae bacterium
CCGAAACTTATGATCTTTCCCGTCCGGAGATTGTTGAGAAGCAAGTCTCGAGTGATGGCACGCGCAAATATCTGATCCGTATGGCCCCGGGGATCGAAGTCGAAGCGGTGTTCATCCCTGATGTCGGGCGCTATGGTGCGCTGTGCGTTTCATCGCAAGTTGGCTGCACCCTGACCTGCCCGTTTTGCCACACTGGCACCCAGCGCTTGGTCCGCAATTTGACCCCGGCGGAAATTGTCACGCAATTATTGATCGTCAAAGATGACCTGGATGAATGGGGCGGCACCGACAAATTGATCAAATCCGGCGCGGCGACGAGCGGTCGGCATCTGTCGAATATTGTCTTCATGGGCATGGGCGAGCCGCTCTATAATCTGGATCATGTAACGACCGCGATTGAGATCATCTCGGACCCGGAAGGGACTGCCATATCGCGCCGCCGGATCACAGTTTCAACCTCTGGCGTGGTGCCGGAAATGGCACCGCTCGGCACTGACACCCAAGCGATGCTGGCGATATCTCTGCACGCGACCAATGATGAATTGCGCAATGAGCTGGTGCCGATCAACAAAAAATACAATATCGCGGCACTACTCGAGGCCTGTCGGACCTATCCCGGAGTGTCAAATTCGCGCCGGGTGACATTTGAATATGTGATGCTCGAAGGCATCAATGATAGCGATGCCGAAGCGCGCAAGCTGGTGCAATTGCTCAAAGGCATTCCAGCGAAGATCAACCTGATCCCGTTTAACCCATGGCCGGGCTCGCCTTATCAATGCTCTGATGGGGACCGGATCGAGGCCTTTGCCGACATCGTCAATGCGGCTGGCTATGCCAGTCCGATCCGAACGCCGCGCGGGCGCGACATTGCGGCGGCCTGCGGTCAGCTAAAATCTGATAGCGTCAAGCAAAGGGCGAGCGAGCGTTTTCGGGCGGCACGGGCAAGCGTACCGGACGCAGAATAGTGTTGTAGAATAGTGTTGTAGAATAGTGTTGTAGATCACAGCTGCGCGAGAATAATTAAATAATCAGTGCGTAGGGCTAGTCGACCCCGACCACGCGTCCTATATTAAAGTCATAAGCTAGTTGGGAGAGTTGCTTATGACACGGATTACCAGTCGAATTTTTATATTGCTAACCGCCTGTGCGGCGGTTACGGGGCTCGCTTTTGCCAACCCTTTGCAATCGAGCCCATTAAAACCAGTTGATGTCGAAAATTTCATCGAGACGATGGAATATATCAGCGCGCATGAAGAAGAGTTTGCCAAAACCGACGCGCTGCGACCAAAGGCCTCAATGGAAGTCTTGTCGCGTGTGGTAAATGACAAGGGCGAGATTGTGATGTTTCGCTCCATGCTGCCTGACCTGGCCAAAAACCCTGTGGAACAGCGGCAGCTGAAAAAAATTACCAAGGATGCCGGTTTCGCCTCTTTGGATCATTGGGCTCTAACCGGAGACCGGGTGTTCGTTGCCTATATGGGCACCCAAGTGACCGAGAAAGATCGGGCCCAGATGCGCCAAAGCCTGGCCGCCATGACCCCGGAAATGTTGGCGATGATGCCAGCAAGTGTGAAGCAACAAATGCAACAAGCCACCGCTTTGTCAAAAGCGATGTCGAATGTGGCGCCCGAAGATGTAGAAGCGATAAGGCCCTTCGTCGCTCGTCTTGAGGCTGCCATGGGGGAGTGATCTTTTTAAAGATTATTCCTGAAGAGAAAACGGCGCCAATTGCCCCTGGCGCCGTTTTTTTAGATCATGGCTGGGGCTGATTTACGCCGGACCGTGATTGATTTACGCCGGACCGTGATTGATTTTAGCCGGGTCGCCCCCTGCCCAGTCCATCACTTTCGGGTTCATCACTTTAAACCACAGCGGCGGCACAAGGGCCAAACCAAAACAACCGGGATAGCCCGATGGCAGGCGCGGCAGATCGTCAAAATTACGCAACGCCTGATAGGGCCGCATTGGATTTGCATGATGGTCTGAATGGCGCTGTAAATGGATCGTGATCAAATTAGAGACGATATGGTTTGTGTTCCATGAATGATGTGGCTCACAAGGGAGATAGCGGCCCTTCTCATTTTTCTGCCGCAGCAAGCCATAATGCTCGATATAATTTGCCAACGTTAAAGCAAATAT
>JAZGEB010000294.1:0-3289 GCA_036478515.1 Parvularculaceae bacterium
CTGTTGTTCGCCAGAGACGCTAACTTCATAATTAAACATATATCTTGCTTTGGTAGCATTTCTGTTCAACATCGAAATTGTCCGGCCTGAGCCATTGCAATCGCTGAGTTGGTAAAATTCTGCAATACCACCGTCATTCGGGTTGCCTTTGTCTTTGAAACTCAAGCCCCCGCGCGCGGTTGCAAATTGCCAGTTTGACGGGGCAAAGCTGAGCACTGTCTTGACACTGCCGGTCACACGCTGGCCGTTGATGTCATCCAAATCGACCTCCAATGTGTCGCTCGCATCAATCAAGCGCTCGCCCTTATAGCCGACCATCGCACTTCTTTCCCCGGACAATTCCTTAATCGCCATGTTGATATTACGTTGGGAAGCATTGCCATCGAGGACTGCAAATTTTTGCTCAAATGCGGTTCCGCCTTTGCCGTCACCGGCAACACCAATGACGCCAATAATGGTTTTATTGATGTCAAAATCTACCTTGTCACCAAAGCCTGCTGGCTGGTTTTTTAGGACCGAACAAGAGGCAGCCATTTGTTCTTCGGCTTTTTCCATCGGTGCTTCGGCTTGTGCTGCGGGCTCCGTCTCGTACCCTAAGGGGGTTTCGCACGCTGTCATCAAACCCAATGAAGCGCCGAGCATCAGCATCTGCTGAACTCTTTTTCCAGTTAGTTTGTTCTGCATTTTTACTCTCCATTTTGTGTTGCAAGATATTGATCGATTTTTCTGCCAGAAAATCCAATCTGTTTTAGTCGCAAAACTAAATCAGTTACTCGTTTACTCTGTGGGTCATCCATCACCGCAATTCTGAACAGCAAGTGGATCGCGGCGGGGGATAAAGGCGTTGAAATATCAGTGATTAGACGCTTCGCCTTTATCAGGTCTGACGAAACATCTTTGCCCATTTTCTTTTCAAGCTCGATGATCGACACCATTGCTAAGGCAACGTTCTCGCGCTCAATTGTACCAGTATTCTCACCCGGATTTGTGTCATAGAGCGCAAGAGCTCGCTCGCACATTTTCTGAGCCTCAATATAGTTCTTTTTTAATCCTAAAAAATTGGCTCGAGCGGTCAAAACATAAAATTGTTGCAAGCGAAAATTCGCAGCGGTCTGATCATCTTCCGTAACAGAGGCGGCTTGACGGGTCGCGTCAATGTGCGTTTCTGCTAACTTTAAATGCTGCTCAGCAGCGCGCCATTTGGCATCATTGTCGTTGAACAAAAGTGCCGCTTTGCGCGCATGGGCATTAGTCGCCAATAGCTGAGCATCGGCCCGTCCAGGTTCTTTTTTAAGGAGAAGATTGATCCCGATAATAGCCACATCCATCATGGCTGATGCCCGAGCAATTTGACCCGTTTGATCATACAGCCGCGCCAAAGCAACTTTATTTTCCAAACTATCAAGGCTTGCTTGATAATGATGTGGTTTTAGCTGGTGAATTTTTTCATATATTTTGATTTGCTGTTCACGGGCTTTGATCGCCCCAGTTAGGCTTGGCAAATATAGCTCAGCGTCTGCACTCCACTCTCTCAAATTGGCATATTCAAGCAGATAAGTAATATTTTCTGGCTCATCTGTTAATAATTCGCGCCATATCTTATCCGCAACTGAAAATTCATTGCGCACCAGATCTATATCCAACACATCACCACTGAAATTGACAACCCCAACATTCATTGAGGCCCAGGCCACTTCCATTTTGTATTGCTTACTAGCAGGATCAATCGCTAACAATTGATACGACAAATCCTTATATAGTTGCCATGCCTCTTGCGCTTTGGAAAAATTGCCTGCCTTCAAAGCGTTTGAACCTTGATAATACGCATTCTGACTATATTGAAATATAACCGACGGATCATCAGGAGATTTATCATAAAGCGCTTTTGTCGCTGCTAGAGCAGCATCAAATCGTTTCTGTGCCGAGGCCAGGTCGCCCCGACGCTGATCAACATCCCCAAGCAAATGAAATGTTTCAGCGCGTTGGACAATATTATCCTCATCCATCCGAGCCAGAGGTTGGCGCGAATAGTAATCTTCAATTTTTTCACCGACCGCAGACAGGGCATCAAGGCGGCCCACGGCTTCAAGAACGTTGCGTAAATCAGTCAACATAAACTGCATCATTCCCTCTGCTTCCCCTTGCTGTTGCTCGGCATATTGCCGCGCGTCTAGAGCCATCTTGGTCAACCCGCCCATTATTAACATAGATGAAACAGCCACCCCTGTGACCCACATCACGCGGCGTTGTCGTCTTTGATGATCGCGATCTAACAAACGCGATAAATCAGTTTTCGTCAGCGCCGCGACGAGTTTCAAAAACCCCAACCGCGGACCATCTTTTTCCGCCCGAAAATCAGCCGCTAACGGCTCAATCGGCGTGTCACTGAGATCACCATCAGGCCCTAATTGGTAGCGCAGCGCTTTGGGAAATAACGCGTCGATTTGGCTCGGCCCATCAGTGGGGCCAGCCACAATCACCGCTAACACCCGCCCCTCGCCATAGAGCCGCTTAAACGCCACAATTTCCTTGTTGACCCAATGGGATTGAACTGCGTTTGGAGAACAAACAACGATCAAATAATCAGATCCAGCAAGGGCCTCTGTTATCTGGCTCGGCAGATCTCCCGCCGATAACTCTTCTTTATCGCGAAAAAAAGACCCAAGCCGACCATCGTTCATCGAACCTGCATCGCCGCGACGAAGCTTAGTCGGCAATACATAGGTTTCCAGCCGGTGCAATAAGCGCTGCACCGCCTTCTCATCAGCATGTGAATAGCTGATAAATGCTCTATATTTGCTTTGGCCCATTCATGCGCGCCCTATCCGGCACCGCCCCAATTGCGCCTATATTACACAGATGTCGGCCCTTGAAACAACCTCGCGCCTGTCATTTGCGACGTGTCGCCAGCGCCTTGATCACCCCTCGAAATGTATGCACTTGGGTCTTGGTAAAATCAGCTTTTGCAAACATCGCACGCAAATTGCGCTGCATCCCTGGCGCTTTTTCCGCTGGGAAGAAGAACCCCGCTTGGGCCAGCGCCTGTTCCAAATGTGTGTGGACCCCCTCCATATCCTCGCGTGTCGCCGGCTCTGCAGTCTCAATCCGGCTAGAAAACCCCTCCCCAGCGCCAGCTGCACGCGCATATTCATAAGCGGCAATCAGGACCGCTTGGCCAAGATTGAGGGAGGCGAAGTTGGGATTTACCGGAATAGTCATAATAGCTTGGGCTAATGCGACATCATCTGTTGTCAGCCCCGAGGCTTCGCCGCCAAACAAATAAGCGCAA
>JAZGEB010000295.1:0-2545 GCA_036478515.1 Parvularculaceae bacterium
TCATTCCCGAGGAGCTCTATCGGCCTGGACGGGCCAAAATACTGGCTGGTTTTTTGGCACGCGACCAGTTGTTTTTCTCTGACCATTTTCACCTGGCTTTAGAAAATCAGGCACGGACCAATCTCACCCGGGAGTTAGCCGCTTTGACAGCAGTTTGACCAAAGCCCCGGCGCAGATTAACGCCCTTAGGGTCATGCTTTTATCAACGACCAATATCTCCGTTTTAAGGCCGCGCCAAATGGCCGTTTGGCTTGAGCTAGCGCTCGGGTTAATCGCTCTTGCGTTGCTGGTGATGGCCAGTATTTTGGCGGTGAAAGTTCCCTTTTTCTCTTTAAGCCTCGTGCTTATTCTGTTGTTTTTGTTGTTTATTTTAGTTGAAGATCATGTGGTGTCAGATCAGTGGCAATTGCGATTGTTGCTGAGTGGGGGGCGCATTGTCCTGTTTTCATTATTGATGGTGCAGTTTTCCGGTCTTTATGGTGGCGACGGCGGTGCTGTGGTCAAGGCGCCTACATTCTCCTTTTATTTTGTCCTCATCGCGCTGCATTCGGTACGCGGTGGAGGATGGGGATTGGCGCGGCGACAAGGGTTGTTTTCTGGCGGTACAGCGATTGGGTGCTGGCTGATCATTTCGATCATGGTGATCCACTCCGAAGCTGGTGCAAGCCTATCCTATACATATTATCTGCAAGCGACGGCAACGACGATCGTTGCGGAGCTCGAGCGGTTGTTGGCGCTTGGGGCATTTACCCTGGCGATGGCATTGTTGAAATGGCCTCGGCCTAATGCGGGGCCAAATTCAGGGTCAAAAGGACGACCAGAGGCGCGCGTGTTGCAGGTGCTGATTGCGGATGATGATGCCGGCCAATTAGCGGCGCGCAAGACCTTGTTTGGGGCCGGGGCGAGTGTCCATCTGTGCGAAGATGGCGCTGAGACCCTTGCCATCGCAGATGATCTGTGGGCCGCAGGGACCCCGCCGGATATTGCGCTGATTGATCTTGATATGCCGGATATTGACGGCTTTGAGGTCGCGCTGGCCCTGCGCCAAAAGGAGCGCGATCAGGGCAGTCGGTCGGCCGTGATCATCGCTATTTCGGGCATGTCAGAAGCGGCAACGATCGAAAAAGCGCTCAATGTCGGCATGGATATGATGCTGGTGAAGCCGCTCGCCCGAGCGGAAATCTGGACCGCGATTTACGAAATTCAAAAGAACCGATATTAACCTGGGTGCCAATCTATAAACGACGCTATTTTCTGTCGTTTACGCCGTTTTCCACAGCGATAATATTGCGTCTGCGATGTCTACGGCGCGCCGACCCCACAAATCCCAAAAAAACATGCATTAAGTGTTGACCCAAGTGATTCTCACCCGTAGGAGATGGCGAAGCTGAAAGGTTGCTGTCACCTCGTGATTGAGGGTGAAACGGACCTAGCACGCCGAACAAATTATTGCTTGATGCGCCTTGCCTGGGGGCTTGCGATCCGTTATGGACCGCGCCTCAATGGCAAAAACGCGCTGCATAGTTGTCGTGCACCAGCCAAGAAGATAACCGACCCCTTGTGGGTCTACGGCCCAAACGGGTCAAACAGGATTTAATATGCCAACGATCCAACAGCTGATTCGCAAGCCGCGCAAGCCGCGGCGCAAGATCAACAAGGTGCCAGCGATGCAGGCCAACCCGCAAAAGCGCGGTGTCTGCACGCGGGTTTATACAACCACCCCGAAAAAGCCGAACTCGGCTTTGCGTAAAGTGGCCAAAATCCGGTTGACCAATGGGTTTGAAGTGATCGGCTATATTCCGGGCGAAGGCCATAATCTGCAGGAGCACTCAGTAGTGCTGATCCGCGGTGGCCGGGTGAAAGACCTTCCTGGTGTTCGCTACCACGTTATTCGTGGTGTGCTCGATACCCAAGGGGTCAAAGATCGTCGCCAGCGTCGGTCGAAATATGGCGCCAAGCGTCCGAAGTAAATTTTAATAAGAAGCAGCAGGGCACACGCCGTGTTCTGAGTAAGAAAAAGGTATTCTGAAGATGTCAAGACGCCACCGCGCAGAGAAACGCGTTGTCCACCCGGACCCAAAGTTCGGCGACAAAACTGTTTCTAAATTTATGAATTACGTGATGCTCGACGGCAAAAAATCCGCCGCTGAGAAAATCGTTTATGGCGCATTCGACAGTATTGAAGGCAAGCTGAAACGGCCACCGGTCGAATTGTTCCTTGAGGCGTTGGAAAATGTCACGCCATCAGTTGAGGTTCGCTCCCGCCGGGTTGGGGGGGCAACGTATCAAGTGCCGGTGGAGGTTCGTACAGATCGTAAACTCGCTTTGGCGATGCGTTGGATCATTGGCGCGGCGCGCAAGCGCAATGAGACCACCATGGTCGCACGACTTTCTGGTGAGTTGATGGATGCATCCCAAAACCGCGGAGCGGCGGTCAAGAAACGTGAAGACACACACAAAATGGCTGAAGCGAACCGCGCTTTTGCTCATTATCGTTGGTAAACATTTTCTCCTGACGCAAGGAGTAGTAGTAGAAGGTATTTCT
>JAZGEB010000296.1:0-5487 GCA_036478515.1 Parvularculaceae bacterium
TTAGGATGTCAAACGAGGCTATATTTGCAACCGGGTACTGCGCATGTGAACGGATAACATATCACCTGTCGCACCCGCCTCTCTTTACCCATTGTTGTCATTGTACTTGGTGCCAACGCGAAACCGGCAGTGGCTTTGTCTTGAATGCGATGATTGAAGCATCGGCTGTTATGGTTACAAAGGGCAACGCTGTCGTCATTGACACGCCATCGAATAGCGGGCGCGGGCAACAAATATCAAGATGCCCGGATTGCCATGTTGCTTTGTGGAGCAGTTATAGCGGCATTGGTGAGAAGATATTATTTGTCCGTGTGGGTACCTTAAAAGACCCTATATTGGTGCCGCCTGATATTCACATTTTCACGTCAACCAAGCTGCCATGGGTGATGCTGGGGCAAGATGTCCCTCAGCGTGCAGGGTTTTATGATCGCCAAAAATATTGGCCTGTAGCAAGCTTGGATAGGCTGACCAAAGCGCTTTCTTAAGCGCGTGTTAGCGCTGGCTTTATTGCGCTGTTTTGGGCAGAGTGCGTCAAAGCCGTTCTGACCCGTAAAGAGCCCGACCCTATGAGTGATACCCCAATTCTTGCTGTCAAAAACCTGACCGTTTCGTTCGATACGCCAGATGGCACGGTTGAGGCGGTCAAAGGGATATCGTTTGATATTTTCCCTGGTGAATGTGTCGGCATTGTTGGTGAAAGCGGCTCGGGCAAGAGCCAAACATGTCTGGCGGCCCTGGGACTGGTCGCTTCGAATGGCGTGGTTGGTGGCCAGGCTTTTTATCGCGGCGAAGATTTACTCAGCATGCCAGAGCGCCGTTTGCGTGACTTGCGCGGTGATAAAATCTCGATGATTTTCCAAGACCCGCTGACCTCGCTGACCCCGCATCTGACTGTTGGCAAGCAAATGGCAGAAGTGTTGGCCTTGCATAAAAATATTCGCGGCAGCACCGCGCGAGATCAATGCGTTGACCTGCTCGAATTGGTCCGCATTCCAGAAGCGGCTCGCCGCTTTGCGCAGTACCCGCATGAACTATCGGGTGGCATGCGCCAACGGGTGATGATTGCCATGGCCTTGCTCGGCGATCCGGATGTTCTGATTGCGGATGAACCGACAACCGCCTTGGATGTTACTGTACAAGCCCAAATTCTCGACATAATGGCTGATCTTCAGACCGAAAAAAATATGGCAATTGCGTTGATCACCCATGATATGGGCGTGGTCGCGCGCATGTGCGACCGAGTGCAGGTGATGCGGCGCGGCTTGTTTGTTGAGACCGGAACGGCCGAGGATATTTTTTACGCGGCCAAAGACCCCTACACAAAAATGCTGCTCGAAGCGATGCCGCGGCTTGATCAACCAGATCGCGAAGGACGGCCTCATATTCAACAGATAAGCGCCGAGGCAAAACCGCTATTAGTGGTCGATAATGTACAGGTCGAATTTCCGATGAAAGTCGGTGGTGGATTGATCCCGAAAACCAAACCGCTGCGGGCTGTAGATGGTGTCAGCTTCACCTTGGCCAAGGGCGAGACACTCGGTGTGGTTGGCGAGTCTGGCTGTGGTAAATCAACATTGGCCCGGGCGGTGTTGCAATTTGTGCCGATTAAAAAAGAAAAAAATGAAGCGCCGGTGGTTTGGCTCGGACGAGACCTCACCAGTATTGCCAAAAAAGAAATTCGAGCGTTGCGCCAGGATTTTCAGATTGTTTTTCAAGATCCCCTAGCAGCTCTGAACCCGCGCATGACGATTGGTCGATCGATAGCGGAGCCATTGAAGGTCCATAAGCCGGGGATGAGCGCCGAGCAGCGCGGCGCCGAAGTGCGGGCGATGCTGACCCGTGTCGGGTTAGATCCGACGATGATCAATCGTTATCCACATGAACTTTCTGGCGGTCAAAATCAACGCGTTGGCATTGCCAGGGCCATGATATTGCGACCTGAAATGGTGATTTGCGATGAAGCGGTGAGCGCGCTGGATGTATCGGTACAGGCACAAATCATTGACCTGCTGATTGACCTGCAAAATGATTTGGGCATGGCGATGATTTTTATCAGCCACGATTTATCCGTGGTGCGTGAAGTTTCACACCGGGTGATGGTTCTTTATCTGGGTCGTGTTGTCGAATTGGCCAACCGCGATGTTATTTATGACGACCCCCGCCACCCCTACACGCAGGCCTTGATTTCAGCTGTGCCGACCCCTGATCCGCGTCTTGAGCGGGCCCGTAAACGGGTCAAACTGGAAGGTGATTTACCCTCACCGATGGATAGTCGGGCGGGGTTGCGCTTTATGAAGTCAAAACTGATCGATGACCCTGAGGTGGTCCAATATCGACCAAAACTGATCGAAGTTACCCCGGGGCATTTTGTCGCCGAACATGACCCGGTTGAGGCCGTGGCGTAATTCAATTCTTGTATGTGATTATATCACGCAGGGCTTGTATATCTACCCTGAGCCTATCATACTGTCCTGAGGGATTTCATTGATAGGGGCATAGCGGGTTGGACTGCTGTGAATTTAAGAGCTGTGTCAGAGGCTTATGACATTGGGATGTTCTCGCCAGCGCTGCTTGCCAGCTTGGTTGCTGCTGGCGTGGCTGTCATCGGCTTGCTCACGGTTTGGCGATATGAAGGCTGGGCCGCGAAACATAGTGGTAAATTTACCGCCTTTGCCGCTGGTGTTTTGATTACCACAGCGATTTCTTTGGTGCCTGAGGCAGTTGAAGTGTGCGCTCAGGCGGGCTGGTTCATGCTCGGCGGCTATATGCTGCTTTATCTCATCACCTTCTCGTTCCGCAATGATGCGCCATTGGGCCTGATTTGGGCACCAGTGATCGGCATTGGTTTTCATTCCTTCATTGATGGTCTTCAATATGGGGTGCTTTATGAAATTGATACCCAGACCGGTATGGCCGCTTCAGCAGGGTTGATTGCTCATGAGTTTGCCGAAGGGGTGATCCTGTTTTCAATTTTGCAACGCGCTGGCCTGTCCAACCGAGTGGCGTTTTTAGGGGGATTTGTTGGCGCAGCCCTCACCACCCCGCTGGGGGCGTTGGTGGCTGAAAGTCAAATCCATCATTTGGGTCCAACTGCTCTTGGCGGGCTGACCGCTGTTGCCGCCGGGGCTTTGCTCTATGTTGGGGCGACTCATTTGCCGCTGCATATGCGCCGTGACGATCCCAATACCAAGCCGATTATTCCGATGATTATTGGCGTCGCTCTCGCGCTGACCATTCAATCACTGACAAATCATGATGCCAGTGATGGTGTTGAACAGCAGCCGAGCGCGGATGTGATTATCGTCGCGCCAACCAATAACTAGTCTCGCAATAATAAAAGAACGCTACAAGCTTGGGCGAGCTTGTAGCGTTCTTTACTCTTGGTCAGTAAAACCAACCATTTTTTCTCCAGAACGTCTTCGGCAACATGCAGGTTTGGGATGTGTGCCGAATGGATGAGGGCGATCAAACGTCCCGAAGAACTACTTATACGTGTGTTTGTCTTGATAAAAAGTAAAAATGTGCCCTGCCACCAAATAAATTACAACCTATGATAGCGACGAGGTGAATTTTAAGCCTTGGCGCTTTGCCAGCCGACCGATAAGACCCCTTGGAGCATTTCCGAGGTAACGTGGTTCACTTGTTTACGATGCAAGTGTAGCTATGAGGAAAAGCCCCGCTCAATACTGACTCAAATTTCCTCGGATTTGCTCTAGATGACCTTAAAACTTAATCAAACCCGAGCCTTGGTGCTGTTTTCTGGCGGGCAAGACAGTGCGACCTGCCTCGCCGATGCGCTGGCCCGTTTTGACCATGTCGAGACCGTGGGGGTCGATTATGGCCAGCGTCACCGGGTTGAGTTGGATGTGCGGGAGAGCTTTCGCGCCGGGCTGATCGATTTTGATCCCGCTTGGCGGTCCAAACTCGGACCAGATCATATTTTAGATTTGGGATTTTTGGCCAAGATCGGGGCGACAGCGATGACCGCCGATTTGGCAATTGTCGCAGCGGCTGATGGTTTGCCAAATACCTTTGTGCCCGGGCGCAACCTGATGTTTTTGACCGCTGCGGGAGCGCTTGCCTATCGGCGCAATCTTGGGGTCATTATTGGCGGGATGTGTGAGACCGATTTTTCCGGCTATCCCGATTGTCGGGCCGCAACGATGAAAGCGCAGCAGCAGACCTTGCGTCTTGGGATGGACACAGATATTAGCCTCGAAATGCCGCTGATGAATATTGATAAAGCAGCGACATGGCAGCTGGCGGATGATTTGGGCGGACCTGCTTTGGTCGAGCTCATCTGCGAGCACACCCATACATGTTATCTGGGGCAGAGGAGCGAGCGCCATCTATGGGGCTATGGCTGCGGCACTTGTCCAGCTTGTGAGTTGCGAGCGGCTGGTTATGAAAAATATCGTCAGGTTTTGTCATGACTTATAGCGTCAAGGAACTCTATTACACGCTCCAGGGCGAGGGCGCGCAAGCGGGCCGCGCGGCGGTGTTTGTCCGCTTTGCCGGATGTAATTTGTGGAACGGCTTGGAGCGCGACCGAGCAAGCGCAGTGTGCAATTTTTGCGATACTGATTTTGTCGGCATCGATGGCCCCGGCGGCGGTAAATTTGTGAGCGCGGGCGACCTCGCTGACAAGATTGAAGCGGCATGGCGAGCCGATGTGACCGACCAAGATGGCGCGCGCCCTTACGTGATTTGCACCGGCGGCGAGCCTCTCTTGCAAGTTGATGTTGCGTTGATTGAGGCTTTGCACAGCCGCGGATTTGACATTGGGGTTGAAACAAATGGTACGATAACAGCGCCGCCCGGGCTGGATTGGATTTGCGTGAGCCCAAAATCAACAGCGGCTTTGAACCAAACCAGCGGCGATGAATTGAAGCTTGTCTATGCTCAGGCGGATGCCCTGCCGGCGGCGTTCCAGCATCTTGATTTTTCGCATTTTTTTCTCCAGCCTATGGACGGACCGGATGTGATAGGCCATACAGCCGCCGCGATAGAGTTTTGCCGGACCAATCCGCGCTGGCGGCTCAGCCTGCAAACTCATAAAATAACCGGAATACCTTAAACCCCATGCGTATTGTCAAAACCATCCAGTTCGATGCCGCTCACTTCATTGATGATGCGACCGCCGCAAAGGCCGGGCGACCTTATGCAAGGATGCACGGCCATTCGTTTACGCTGGAAGTGGAAATTGCTGGCACGCCTGACGGGGCCCATGGCTGGGTGGTTGATTTTGGCGATGTCGGCCAAGCGCTGGATGAATTGCGCGAGCAGCTCGATCATCGATTGCTGAATGAAATTGACGGCTTGGATGTCCCGACCTTGGAAAATATTTGCCTCTGGGCCGCAGGCCAATTGCAGCCGGTGTTCCCCGGCTTGCGCCGGGTCAGTGTTATGCGCCCGTCAAATGGCGAAGCTTGCCATTATGATGTCGTGTAAAATTGATAGCGCGACCCCTCACCCAAATTTTAAGAA
>JAZGEB010000297.1:0-5120 GCA_036478515.1 Parvularculaceae bacterium
ATTGAAGACTATCCCTTATCTGCCGAAGCGGCGTTTCAGATTTCCGAAGATAAATTGACCAGTAAATGGCTCTATGATGTCGATACCGATGGCGCGATCGCCTATTTGACAAAAGCAGCTGAGGGCGGCCATCCCGGCGCGATGTTCAAACTCGCCACCCGCTATCAATACGGCCTTGATCTGGAGCAGGACTTAGGCGTTGCCAAAGCTTGGCACGAAAAAGCCGCCGCCGCCGGCGATGGCGATGCGCAAACAGCGCTGGATAATTGGGAGGAAGGGTGAGGCGACGGCCTGCACCCTTCACACATTGAGCCAGAATTAAGCTAAATCATGGGCTTGCAATTCTCGTCTATTCTGCCATAAGCCTCTGGTCCTTGTCACAAGCAAGGGCACCTGTCCAAGACCACTGGTAGGCTCCGGCTTTAAATCCTGTGCAGACGGAAAAGATGATCTTAAATTTCAGCGACTTACCTCGCTGGGCTTGAGTGGACTTTTCAGGGCAGGCTCTCGTCTTTACGGGGGAGCCTTTTTTTTACGGGCTTTTCTCCTATTGACGATTTCGTAGCGCGGCTGTTCCTGTCATAGGGCTTGGCCGTTTCATCCGGGCTTTTTGCCTCGCTTCACGCGGGGGAAGGCGCCCATAACCTCTGAAAGTCTGTCCTCATGCCAATGAACAGAACCCAGAAATCAGATGCAGTCGATTGGATCGGCGAGGTGTTTGACGTAAACGACGTTGTCGTTGTCATGCGCAACAAAGGTTTGACTGTCTCTGAAGTGTCCACTTTGCGGAACGATATGCGAGCTGCAGGTGGCGGAGTGAAGGTGGTTAAAAACCGCCTGGCCAAAATCGCGATCAAAGATAAAGACGCAAAGATAATTGCCGACCTTTTCGAAGGCCCGACAGTTCTTGGCTTTTCTGATGATCCGGTGACAGCCCCCAAGGTGATCGCCAAATTTATTAAAGAGAATGAAGACAGTCTCGAAATACTTGGCGGTATTATGGGCGATACGGCGCTCGATGTTGCTGGTGTCACAGCTCTGTCGAAAATGCCTTCTCGCGAAGAAATCCTCGGATCAATTTCCAGCCTGCTAACAGCCACTCACCAGAATGTGGTCAGTGCAATTGCAGCTCCTGGGAAAAACCTCGCTTCCATTGCTAAGGCTCGTGCCGAACGCGAAGACGCTTAACTTTTTAATTTTTTAAAACAAGGATCCCAAGAAAATGGCTGATATTAAAAAACTTGCTGAATCAATCGTCGGATTGACATTGCTCGAAGCTAAAGAACTGCAAGACCTGCTCAAAGATGAGTATGGCATCGAACCTGCTGCTGGCGGCGCCGTTATGGTTGCTGGTGGTGGCGGCGGCGGCGAAGCCGAAGCTGAAAAAGACGAATTTGATGTTATCCTGACCGGTGCAGGCGACAAGAAAATCAACGTCATTAAAGAAGTTCGCACAATTACAGGTCTTGGCTTGAAAGAAGCTAAAGACCTTGTCGAAGGCGCGCCAAAAGCGGTCAAAGAAGGCGTGGCCAAAGCCGAAGCCGAAGAGCTCAAGAAAAAGCTCGAAGCAGCCGGTGCTTCTGTCGAGCTCAAATAAATCTGACCTTCAGATTTGTACGAAAAACCTCGCCTTCGGGCGGGGTTTTTTTTGTGCGGTCTCAAATTTTAAATGCCAATGATCCCCTATTCACCTTCGCCTACTTGTCCCTTGGTATCCTCAATGAGCCGATTGGGGTCAAAGCCAAACCCCATACGAAAGACTGTGTCCAACTTACGGATGATCGAAGGATCAGTTGCAAGATCGCCGTCTATGACAAGAAAGTCGGCTTGATATCCCGCTTTAATTAGCCCGACATCATCCCCAATACCCAAAGTCATGGCACCATTATGGGTCATGATTTTGATGGTTTCTTGCACAGAAAAACCGGCCTCCACGAGCAGTTCAAAGTTGCGCTGATCGCCAAATCCCGGAACGATGTGCCGCCCGGTATCCGGACCGGCAACAAGATGACCGCCGGCATCGACAAAGTTTCGCTCAAATGTGAGGAGCATATCCCAATATTCCGGTGTGGACGATGTAGTGCCAACACTCGCTGCCAATCTTATCTGCCTTTCCCGATAGGTTTGGACATGGGATGGTGCTAAGGCATCAAGAGAACGCTGATCAGCTTGCGGGCGATGTGGGAAACCTGTTTCGAGAATCGCAAGCGTCGATGTGAGTGTCACTCCATTAGCAACAAGCAGATCAATTAGGGCACCAAGTTCCGGACCATTTGGATCCAACGCAGCTTTTGGTACCCGAGATGGAACACATTTTCCGTCAGGCTTATTTTTAGCAAAATCAGAGGCCGGATTGAGACCATGTTCGATTTTATCGATTCCCATTAAAGCGGCTTGTCGATAAGTGATCGAACAGAGATGGCCGGTTACTTTCAAGCCTCGGCGGTGGGCTTGATCAATCACCACCTTGGCAATCTGCGGATCGGTATGGCGATAAAGTTTGAACCAACGGACACCTTTATCTGCCCATGAATTGACGAATGCCCGCGCTTCAGCTTCGCCTTTTAGTTTTTGCATGGGGCCGTTGCCGCCCGGCCCGGTAATGTAGGGCGCCGAGGGGAATATGCGCGGTCCCGGCGCGTTTCCTGCCGCTATGGCTTTTGCTATTTGTAGTTCACCGATCGGGTCAGCGCTGCCTGCGGTCGCTATGGTCGTCACACCGCCGGCGAGGTAGAGCCGGGGGGCGGTATAGTTCATCAAAGTGACGCCGGGCATATGGGTATGATTATGCATCCCGACGATTCCCGGCATGATGGTTTTGCCAGACAACTTTATGACCAATGCGCCTCTCGGAGCTGCTACGTCCTCGTTTGGGCCAAGCGCAGTAATGCGGCTACCTTCAATCAATATGCTGTAGTCATTAAGGGGCGGGCTACCATCGCCGGTATAAATCAACGCGCCAGTCAGGAGGATTTTCTCAGTGTTTATGGAAACATAAGGCGCTACCTCGACTGACAACGTTCTTGATACGGATTTAAGGTCGTGCAATTGGGTGTTCTCATGGCCTTTAGAACAGGTGGTTAGAAATAAAAAAAAGAACATCAAAATTCTAGTCATTTCCAAGCGCACCTTCCAATGATGTGGGGCCAGGACCCTACGGGCCACTCCATAACATGCCCGGTGGCGTCTGACGACCAGTCAGGTTCTAATCTCGTAAATGACCGGGTTTTTTGTGCCCTAGTCTAATCTTCAAAAATGTTGTAAGTTATTGGCAGTTAGTAAATAAGATTGGGGAGATACAATGATAAATTGTATTTCAATATACAGCACACGCATTAAGTGTGCAACTTTTTTAATAATCGCTTTTGGGGTTGTCGCCTTTTCCACCTCAGCTTTTGCTGGGACGATCACGCTTGATCGGATCATCCCGCGCGGCGGTGATTTTCGTTTCGCTTTGAACATGGATGCCCCAACCGGTGATGACCGGCTGTTCTTTAGTGATATTGATGGCAATATCAGAATTTACGACCCAACCACGGGGCAAGTTTTGGCGACGCCGTATCTGACCATTCCGGGCGTGTCTTTGATCGGCGAGCAAGGCTTTCTCGGCATGACATTTGCGCCGGACTATCATGTTGCCGGCAGCGCTGGCGAGGGCCGGGTCTATGTCAGCTATGTTGATACGAATGAAACCCACCGGGTCGTTGAATATCAGGTCGATCCGAGCAATCCGAACCAAATAGCTGGCGCCGGCCGGGATATTATTTCAATTCCGCACCCGAATGACGGCACTCAAAACCATTATGGTGGTTGGATCGGGTTCTCTCCGGTGGATGGCCATCTCTATATCACCACTGGTGATAGTGATGCTGATATACAAGTGACGACAGCTCAAGACCGCAGCGACCTGTTGGGCGTGGTTATTCGGATTGATCCGTTTAGCGATGATTTTCCAACCGATGGCGGGCGAAATTATGGGATCCCAACGGATAATCCATATGTCGGGCAGGGACCGGGCGAAGAAGCTTATTCGACAGGCCTGCGAAATCCTTATCGCGGCTCCTTTGATCCAACCAGCGGTGAATTGCTAATCGGGGATGTTGGGGAGGACCGACGCGAGGAGATTGATATTGTGTCCGCTAGGGCGAATTTTGGCTGGGCGGGTTTTGAAGGCTCAGAAGAGTTTGATATTAATCTGTTGACCGGCGACACCACCAATGTCGTTGCCCCGCTTTATGATTATGGTCATGGCAGTGGACCGTTTACCGGGATTTCTGTTGTCGGCGGCGAAGTTTATAATGGCGGTGACCCGGCCTTGGCGGCGCTTCAAGGCCAATATGTGTTTGCTGATTTAGGCCGTAGTGTGATCTGGTCGTTTGAAATTGATTATGGGACGGGCACGATTTCCAATCTCACCGAGTGGGCTTTACAAGTTGCTGGCGGCGGCGAAATTCCAGACTTTATCGTCGCGTTTGGCACCGACAATGCGGGCAATCTTTATATGTCGACATTGTTCGATGGCATATTCCAGCTAACCGCTGCAAGCGAGGTTCCCTTGCCGGCCGCCTTCTGGATGATGGCTTGTGGGTTAGGGCTGATCTCACGCCGGGCTCGCAAAAGCGCCTAAAACGAAAGCCCCGCATCAAACAAGAGCGAGGCTTCCATCTTGCGCAATTGCCGAGGTGTGGATAAACCAACTTCGATAAATACGCCACATAAACCGAGTACTGTGTGTTTAGTTTCGGTTTAATTCCTAAACTACGCGACGCGGGGGAAGAAACATTGCGCACAGGAAATACTTGCCATGCGTGAAATTTGTAGATGTGAGTGAGCCCGTTAGATCAGCGCTATTCCCGTTTGGGAATCCCTAAAACCTTGCCCATTCAGCCCGTGCCCTTTATTTCAACTGTCGATTTTTGTCGATCTTGCCGTAGCTATAAGACTGCACCCGACATAGTTAACAAAAGGTTAACGGCCTCAACTCCTAATACGCAAAGCTCAAGCCAACACCCCATTATGGATGCATATGAGCAGCACCACGCCTAAGATTACGCGGTAGATCGCGAAGGGTAATAGGCTCATCCGCTTGACCAGTGCCATGAGGAAAGCAATTGCCCCGA
>JAZGEB010000298.1:0-3161 GCA_036478515.1 Parvularculaceae bacterium
CCACTAGCGCCCTCGCGCGAGTTTGGTGCATTTGATACATAAGGCGCAAATATACGTGGTGATATTGTCCGGTCATTGACCCGTGTTAGGGACAAGGGTTTGGCCATTTTGCATGAATTTCATTCACCGCTTTGTTGAGCTCATCGGTCCACTTCACCTCGAGGCTGTCAAAGATAACTTCAAGCTGCGCCATTGAGTTTGCGCCAAAGATATTTGAGGTCACCCAATCCCGCGTGGTAACAAATTGCATCGCCAGCGCTGCCGGGTCGATACCGAATTTTTGCGCGACCTCGACATAAGCGCGGATCGCAACATCGGCTGAGGGGGTTTCATAGCGATCCAAACGGCCAAACATTTCGCCTCTTGAGCCTTTGGGCTTGCCACCATCAAGATATTTGCCGGTCAGCGCGCCTTGTGCAATTGGCGAATAAGCGAGCAAGCCAACTTGTTCGGCCATTGCGACTTCGGCCAAGCCATATTCAAATGTGCGATTGACGAGATTGTAGCAGTTCTGAATTGAAACCATCCGCGGCAAGTTTTGTTGTTCAGCGGTTTGGACAAATTTCATCGTGCCATAGCTGGTTTCATTCGACAGCCCGAAATGGCGCACCTTGCCGCTTTTGCGTAATTCCTCGAGGGTCTCAAGAATGGACTGGTAGCTTTCGTAATCCTCAGGGTAATGACGATATCTGCCAAGGTCAGCGCCAAAGACGGGTACCAGACGATCGGGCCAGTGGATTTGATAGAGGTCGATATAATCGGTTTGTAGATTTTTGAGCGACCGCTCAATGGCAAATTTAATTTGTGCCGGGGAGACCCGCACTGGCCCGCCATCGCGCAAATAATCAAGTCGCGAGCGCCCGGCGACTTTGGTTGCGAGTATGAGTTTATCTCGTACCCCCTTGTCTTTGATCCATTGGCCGACATAGCGCTCTGAATTGCCTTGGGTCTCAGGCTTTGGCGGCACGGTATAGAGTTCGGCGGTGTCGAAAAAATTGATCCCGCGCTCAGAAGCGACATCCATCTGCGCACGCGCGTCGGTCTCATTCATTTGGTCGCCATACATCATCGTGCCAAGGCACAGACTGGAAACCTTAATACCGGTGCGACCGAGGGGGCGAAATTCGAGACCTGTCATGCATAAATCCTGTTTTTAAATCGCTTTAAGAGGACTTAAAACAGGCAAGCCGAAAAGTCACCGCACAACTTGAAGATAGCTCGGCGCGTCCCCACATCTAAGAAGATATGTGTGTTACTGACAGAAGGGCTATTTACAATGACCGACCAAAATCTGGACAGCTTAAATGACCAAGCAGCCGCAGGGCCGCGCATCGGGGCCGCGCAACGATCGGGGTTTACGATCTCCCACGCCGCTATTGGCGCGGTGCTCGGGGCAGCAGCATTTGGCGGATCCGCTTATGCGACAGCCCGTCACCAAGCAGCACTGCTTGACGAGGCCAATATTGGCGTGGCCAAGGCCGGGCGAGGCACAGATACTTCCTGGGCTGCCCTGTCATCAATCCAAGAGCCAAGTGATCCGCATCTGTTGTCAGAAACTGCGCGCAAGGCAGCAGCGGGGGCCGCTTTGGGCGGATTGGTGGGCAGCCTGTTTGGACTATTTGGCGGTAATTGGCTGATCAATTTTCTCGCGGGTCTCGGCGCAAGCTTGTGGCAGGTGACCAAGAAACTAGCCAAGGCCCCGGTCAAGGCGGTCAAATATGCCGCTGCTGCAACCGGCTCAATGGTGCGCAAACATGGCAAATGGCTGGCGATTGTTGGCGGCTTGGCGTTGGTTGCCTTCACGGGTGTGGTGTTTTTTGATGCGCAATGGAAGGCCGGTTTGGTGATCGGCGCGGGGCTAGCTGGGGCGAGTTTTTATGGCCTCAAAAGGGGCCGCAAATTTGGCGCTGGGCTGATGGCTAAGGTCAGCCCGAAAAAAACCGCGAACGCGGCTGCATAGGTCAAACTTCACGGTTTTGATTGAGAAACCGTGAAAAATCATCAAAATAAGAACATTTTCACGATTTTCCTGGCAAAACCGTGAACAACTGATATGTTGGATTAATGGCACGGCATATCTCAAAACGCATAGAAGACTTACAGCATCGCTATCATCAGGCGGCAATCGGCAAGGAAGCCTTGCTTCAATTGCTCAATGAAGCCGAAGTTGCTGAGCAAGTGTACAACTCGAATGCGATCGAAAATAGCACCTTATCCCTCGAGGAAACCGACAAAATTCTCCAACAAATAAATCTCGATCGTTTTATTAGCGAGCGAGAATTATTTGAAGCCAAGAACCTTGCTCGCGTGGTTGGATATATTCATAAAAAAGCCAGTGAATCGGTGCTGTCACTCGATGTAGTTTTGCTCTTGCATAAAATGCTAATCAGTAACATTCGTGATGATATCGCCGGAAGGTTCCGCAATTTAGATGAGTGGGTGCGTGTTGGCCGCCATATTGCGGCGGACCCTTCCCAAATAAGAACCCTTTTGCAGAGCATGTTGGTGAACTGCCATTCTAGTGGGCATGAGAAGATCATCAAACGAATTGCCCAATTTCATTTGACCTTTGAACATATCCACCCATTTGTAGATGGAAATGGCCGGATAGGACGTGTATTGAATAACTACCTCCTCATTCGAGAGGGCCATGTGCCGATTAACATCAAGTTTAACGATAGAACTATGTATTATGATGCATTCCAGGCATTTGACGAGAGTAATGACACTGCTCTGATGGAAGATATAATCAGTAAAGCAATGTGTAGCTCTTATCATAAGAGGTTGGCGTATCTGGGCGGCAAAAAAATCATTCCACTCCAAGAATATGCCAAGCAGGAACATCTTTCGCCTTCAAATGTACTCAATAAGGCGAAACGCCAAACGATTGAGGCTTTCTGGGATAAGGGAAACTGGAAAATTGGTGTATGAATTATGCGGGGAGATTGAAGACGCAGGCCCCACAATTTAAGATATGCTTAGCCCCGGGTTAACGATAAGTTTCCAGCATTGGGACAGTTTACCTCAAAAAAATCAGCAATTTAGGCATAATCGGCAAGCATTCGCCCAATTTCCGCCCAATTGCATTGCTATTGATATTGAACGCCGGGTTATCCGGCACAGAGATTCACATGATTTATGATCTTGTCGAACTTGCACCC
>JAZGEB010000299.1:0-5962 GCA_036478515.1 Parvularculaceae bacterium
GTGAAAAAATTCGGCGGCGAGCTCGTCATTCCCGGCAATATCATTGTCCGCCAACGGGGCACAAAATTCTTCCCCGGCGATAATGTTGGTATGGGCAAAGACCACACATTATTTGCATTGGTACAAGGCAATATCAAATTCAAGAAAACCCGCAATGGCAAAAACATTGTTGATGTTGTTTTGGATGAAGATGGCAAGCTGATCGTTAAACCATCCGCCAAAAAAACAGCGGCCAAGAAAGCACCAGCGAAAAAAGCTCATGCTGGCGCGTCCGCGATCAAGGATGATGTTGAATTGATCGGCGGCGTTGGCCCAGCGTTGAAGAAAAAACTTGAGGCGTTCGGTATTTCATCGCTCAAGCAGATCGCTGATATGGATAATGCTGCACTGTCCAAAATGGACGAAGAGCTGAAACTTGGCGGTCGCACCGACCGCGAAGAATGGATTGATCAGGCCAAAGAGCTGCTCGCTGGCAAACCGCCACGGGCAAAAATTGATCAAGCTAAAAGCTAAGGCCTATCTCGAACATCATGAAGTTAAGAGGGGCCGGTTATTCGGCTCCTTTTTTTATGAAAACTTGTTGTAAGCAAAAACGATGACCTATCCCCATCAGATCAAAACCGAGCGAATAATATTGCGACCGGTTCGGCTCGAGCAGGCCGCGCAATTTGCTGCTGACCTCAATGATCTTGATATTGTCAAAATGACTTCAAGCTGGGGCTATCCCGTCACCACCAAGATTGTAACCGAACGGTTCAATAATTCGCATCGCTTTGATCCCGATCAGAAGTTTAACCTAGCGATGGAATATAACGGTAAAATGGTCGGCTTGATCGGCGCAACGCGCCTGAGCGAGCCGGAGGATACTTGGACCATTGGCTATATGAGCACCAAGGCTGTGTGGGGTCAGGGCCTGATGACCGAGGCGATTCGCGGGCTGTGCCACCATCTTTTTGCCCTGCACAAAGTGTCCTATTTGATCGCAGATGTGTTTATCGATAATCCGGCCTCGATGCGCGTCCTTGAAAAAATCGGCTTTGTCGTCAAGGGTGAGCCAGAAATGGTCTGGGCCGAAGCCCGCCAAGCAAATCAGCAAAGCCAACCCTATGTCCTTGCCCGTGAAAGGTTGATCCCGTGAAATTTCTCGACCGCGCTCGAATATATCTCAAAAGCGGCAATGGCGGCTCTGGCTGTCTGTCATTCAGACGAGAAAAATATGTCCAATTTGGCGGCCCCGATGGCGGCGATGGCGGTCGCGGCGGACATATATTTGCGGTCGCGGTAGAGAACCTCAATACCCTGATCGATTTTCGCTACCAGCAGCATTACAAAGCGGCGGTTGGCATTCATGGCATGGGCCGCAATATGACCGGCGGCGCTGGCGATGACCTGTATATCAAAGTCCCGGTCGGCACGCAGATTTTCGAAGAAGATGAAGAGACCCTGATCGCTGATCTGGATACACCGGGCGAGATTGTGTTACTGGCCAAGGGCGGCAATGGCGGCTTCGGCAATTCGCGCTTTCAAACCTCGGTCAATCAAGCGCCGCGCAAGGCCAATCCCGGGCAAGAGGCAGAAGAACGCACGATCTGGCTACGTCTGAAATTGATCGCCGATATAGGTCTGCTCGGGCTGCCCAATGCTGGCAAATCAACATTCCTCGCGGCGGTCTCCGCAGCAAAGCCAAAAATTGCCGATTATCCGTTCACCACTTTGCACCCCAATCTTGGCGTCGTGCGCATCTCCTCTGGTGCCAGTTTTGTGATTGCGGATATTCCGGGGATCATTGAAGGCGCCCATGAAGGGGCTGGCATTGGCGATCGGTTTCTCGGCCATGTCGAGCGCTGCGCCGCGCTGCTTCATTTGGTTGATGGCACCGAGGATGACGTGGCGGTAAATTACACCACCATCCGCAAGGAACTTGCCGCCTATTCTGAAGAGCTGGCCGCGCGCGATGAATTTTTAGCGCTCAACAAATGTGACAGTCTGATGCAAGATGAAATCATCGACAAAAAAGCCGCGCTTGAAAAAGTCTCCGGCAAAAAAGTCTATGTCATCTCCGGCGTTGCCAAAACCAATATTGATCCGTTGCTCGGGGATATGATGACCGCTGTTGACGGCCGTAAGGAGCAAGAACGAAAGGCCAGCCTAGCGCCGACACAAGGATGGACACCGGATGTCAGCTGAAACACTCGCCCAAGCAAAAAAATTGCTGAGCCAACAGGCCGTGCGCGAGGCTGAAGAATTACTGGTCCAAATCATCGCCCAACCGGCCAATGAACAAACCGCAGAAGCCAATGGTTTACTCGGCGCGATTTCATTTCAAGCGAAAGACTTTCTCAAGGCCGCTGATTATTTTCAACGTGTCACCGAGCTTCAACCAGAGGCACACAGATTATTTTTCGACCAAGCCTATGCCGCAGAAATGGGCGGTGACCACCCCCGCGCCTTGGCCGCCTATCGCGAGGCTTGTAAACTAGCGCCAGCGCAAGGTCGCTATTATCTTTATTTTGGCTGTGCTCTTCATGCTGCCGACCGCCATAATGATGCGCTGATGGTTTGGTCGGCGGGCAGTGATGTCGATCCAATGCTTCGCCAAGCGCAATTTCACCCCAAAGCAGATGCCGATTTGAAACAACGCTCAGCGTTAGCCGATCGCAGCTTGACCAAGCATTTGTCGCAATTGCATCGCCAATCGGTGCCCGATAATCTGTCCCGGGTTGCAGAAGCGGTCTGGGTGCAAACGCATGACGCGCCCTTCTCCTACAAAAATGAACGCCAACAGCCGACGATGTTCTACATGCCTGAATTGCCAGCGCACGCCATCGTCGAAAGAAAAATGCTCAAATGGGCTGCCGCGCTGGAAGCCACCACTGACGCGATCCGCGCCGAATACCTCGCCAGCGCCAGTCCTGATCTTGGTGCGCCATATATTCCCGCAGCGAAAATGCACGGCGCACAATGGGATAAATTGCGCGGCTCGACTGACTGGCAAGCAATTCATCTTTACAAAGATGGTAAAAAGCAACCAGAAGCTGCGGGGTTTCCAGCAACCCTGAAGGCGCTTGAAACGGTCCCGACCGTGATGCTTGATGGCGCGCCGTTGGAAGTGTTCTTCTCGGTGCTGAGCGCCAACACCCATATCCCGCCGCATTACGGCCTCGCCAATTCACGCCTCACGGTGCATCTGCCTTTGATCGTCCCTGACGCTTGCCATTTGCGGGTTGGCGACCAGACCCATGATTGGGCCGAAGGCGAGGTCGTGGCCTTTGATGATAGCTTTGAGCATGAAGCGCGCAATGGCTCGGACCAGCCCCGGGCGGTGTTGATTTTTGAAGCGTGGATGCCTGAGCTCAACGACGAAGAACGCGTCGCGATCGAGAAAAGTTTTGCCGCCCGGGACGCTTGGTACAAAGCGCGGCAATTGCCATTATAGGCCTCACGGGCGCAAGTTTGTGACCCCTCACCCACTCGCAAAGAGGCTCGCTGGCCTCTCCCTAGGGAGAGGCACAAATTTCACTTCGAAATTTGGGTGAGGGGACGATGGCGCCTGTTAGAAACGGCTCGTACTATAACCCCCGGCCCTAGCCCCCACTATCAGGCGAGAACTGACCATATTTGCGAAACCTGGCGAGATAGCTCGGCAGGACTGACTCCATCGGGGTTGGCTTCAGCCCCAAATCAGCCAGCGTGCCGACGCCTTCACCGACCACATTATCCACTTTCAATAACCGCACTTGGTCAGACGTGATCGGGGCTTTGACGAAGGGAACCCAATTAGCGATGTCACCAGCAACCCCCATCATCCCGGCGGCAAACCATGGCAACGGCACGAGGACGCGCTTGCGCCCCGTGACCGCCAGCATCTTCTGCATCAATTCCTTGAAACTATAGGCCTGCGGACCGCCAAGCTCATAAGTTTGACCGGCCGCTTCTGGCGTTTCCAAAGCAACACAGACCGCGTCAGCAACATCATCAACATAGACCGGTTGCATCCGGGTATGACCACCACCAAGCAGGGGAAGGGCCGGTAAAAGCTGGGCCATACCGGCAAAACGATTGAAAAACCCATCCCGGGGACCAAAGATAATTGAGGGCCGCATGATTGTCGTCTCGGGCACCGCATCGCGAAAAGCCGCCTCGCCCAGCGCTTTGGTGCGGGCATAATTACTGGCGCTGTCGAGATCAGCGCCAATCGCCGAGACATGAACAATATCGCTTATCCCGGCTTTGGCGCTCATCGCCGCAATATTGCGCGCGCCTAGCGCGTGGACCGCGTCAAAGGTCTGCGCGCCCTGTTTGGCCAGAATGCCGACTAGATTGACCACCGCATCCGCGCCAACCAACGCTTCAGCGACGGAAGGCCGGTAGCGAATATTGCTTTGAAATAATTGAATTTGCCCGACCGCGCCAAGCGGTTTGAGGTAATTTGCCAGATGCGGCCGCCGCACCGCGACCCGGACCCGCCAGCCCCGCGCGGCCAATTCCCGGACCACATTGCGGCCGACAAATCCAGACCCCCCAAAGACGACCGCAAGCTTGTTCATGTGACGATTTCCCTTTAGCCCAAGACGGCTTTATCGGCTTGGCCTATCGCAAATCACCCAAGCGTTCAACATTGCTTTCGATGAACCGAGCCTCCCAGGAGCAACCAAAAAAACAGATATGTTAGATCCAGCGACGAACGCGTTTTTTATACTCGAGATATGGCGCGCCAAACTTACGTTCGAGATATGCCTCCTCAGGTAATATCACCAAAAAATGCAACAACAGCACGCAGACAGGCGTTAGAATGAATATCCATGGGTTGGAAAGAACAACAGCCAACCCAATGCATACCAACACCATTTGCAAGTACATCGGATTGCGTGTCAGTCGGTAGGGACCAGACTCGATGATCTCAGTGGTTGTTTTGTACGGATTTTCTGACTGTCCCGAACGGCGCATGATTAACACGGCTCGAAAACCCAAAAAATAAATTGCTCCCGTAATTATCGCACCACCGACCCAATACCGAAGAGGGGTTGGCAAACTCAGGTCTAGGCTTGCCGGCCATATATATTGAAATGCCAAGCCGATCAAAACTGTCGCCAGCGGAATGCCGGGCGGAAATATGCGAATAGCCGCCGCATCTTTGTCTTCGCTCTTTTGAGATTGTTCAAAATCTTGATTGCTCATTTGGTATTCTTATCTGCAATACGCCTCGACGTCACTATATTACCCCTTCTCAAACCCGGCGCTTTTTGGGCAAATTTTCATTTTCCAGTCGAAACAACCATGTCAAAATACATCTGACAATCGACACTGAATCCGCCTCAAAGCCGCCACAACCGCGCATAAAGCTTGAAGTTATTGGCCGTGTGCCTGAATGAGAAAAGCGCCAATTTAGCGGTTAACCTTTGCTGGCACAGCTTGTATCGCACTGATCCACAATCAAACGCGTGACGCGGCTATCGCGGTTTCAAAAGCGGTGAAATACCCCCCGTATGGCTGCTTTTGAACCTATTAATCGCCCTGTTTGCAGGCTTAAAACGGCGGATTTTTTACGTGAATTTTTTGGGCACAACTTTCTCCCGCCATTTCGCTGCGCTCAACATCTCCCCGCCGTAAACCGGGAGGATTTACGCCGTCCCCGACCCGCGCCCTTGACACTTAGCGAGGTACTGCAGATGGTCCGACGCGGGTGAGTTTTTAGGAGATTAAGCCATGATTGCAGGGCGTTGGCCGTCAGTACTGGCGGGGCTGATTATTTGCTTTTGCTTGCTCCTATTGCCGCCGCCTGAGGGCATGAGCGAGTCCGCTTGGCTGGTTGTCGCGTTGACTGCCTTGATGGCGATCTGGTGGGTGACCGAGGCCATACCGATCCCGGTCACCGGGCTGTTGCCGTTGGTGTTCCTGCCTTTATCTGGGGTAATGCCGATTGCCGAAGCCGCGGTGCCTTATGCCAACCGGATCATTCTGC
>JAZGEB010000300.1:0-3793 GCA_036478515.1 Parvularculaceae bacterium
GCGGAAGGCGCTAACTAGGCCTTTTTGTTTTTGCGTTTAGTGACGCTGCGGCCCAGAGCCAAGCCACCAATGAACAATGGCAACGCCGCAGGAAGCGGCACTTCGCTGGACTCAACGATAGCGTATGACCAAGCGATGATGAAACCAGCTCCAATCAAACATGTGCATTACCCGGCCCTTATTCGGTTGAATGCAGCTGTGGTTGAAAAAACCGCGCCGATGGACGCAGACGACCTCGCTTCATTTGTCAACGGCGCGGTCTATGCACGACAAGTGAATGACGGCGAAGCGATGCTGTTAGTCCTAGATCAGGCCGCTGATTTTTATGACAGCGAACATTTTGCCTTCTTCGCCGCCCGCCATAAATCATTTTACTATATCGATCGGATCATCGTTGCCCCAAGCTTGCACGGCACTGGGGTCGGGCGGGCGCTTTATGAAGACTTGTTTGGCTGGGTCGCAGCCGCAGGCGGCGGCATCATCGGGTGCGAGGTCAATACGACGCCGCCCAATCCCGTCTCTCATGCCTTCCATCGGACGCTCGGATTCAAGCCTTGTGGTACCGGCAGCCGGGAATTACCCGATGGTGGCACAAAGCAAGTAACCTATTACGAAATTACGGTTTGACCCTGTGCCGCCAAGCTAAAAGGGCCCTCAAACCCCTTGCAAATCCCCGCTGAATAGGCTTTAAAACGCCCTCGCCCACGCGGCGAATGCACCCGTAGCTCAGCTGGATAGAGTACTTGACTACGAATCAAGGGGTCAGAGGTTCGAATCCTCTCGGGTGCGCCATTTATTTCGGATTCGCCAGCGGCGAAATTTTCCTGAAAGAAAAATACGAAATAAATACTCGAAGGCTATGCCTGAGAGCTAAACCGCAAACCGTCATCCCGAACTCGTTTCGGGATCTCATGAGACCAAGACATCACTCAATATCTAACAGATCCCGAAACAAGTTCGGGATGACTGATGTGTGGTGTTCGGACCATCGCTTAGTATTGCGCGCGCATAGCCGAATAAGTGCCTTTCATGACAAGACCGTTGCGATCAAAGCATCAGTGATGATCCAGTAGTTTTAAGCGCTCAAACCACTTTTAAAATGGGGCCAGTCTTCTAATTGCCACTTCTAAATTAGTCAGCCCCCTCTAGCACAATCAATTGGCGTTCATCTTCGAGCGCCATTGAGGGGCCATTTCTCGTCGTGACCAAACCGGTTGCTTCCACTGTTTTGTCCCTGAAATCTTGCAAATCAATGCCGCGTTTTTTCAATTTTGTCGCTAGGCGACGGCTGAGGGTGATGGTGAAATCAGTGCGGTAGTCCGCGCCGGTATTAAGGTAGGTCCGGTCGCGACGCTCACTAACTTCCAAGATTTTCGCGCGTATTGTTCTTGTCTGGTAGAGACCTTCATCTGCCGTCGCAGCAGTTAAGACGACATAAGGCGACAGCGCCCAGAGCCCAGCCTCTTCGGCTCTTGCTATATTTTGCGCAGTGCGAAAGCGCGCCGTGTATTTTTCATTTGGTAGGTCAAGCGGATCAATCCGGACCAAGCCTTGTTGCAGCAGCTTTTCTTGCAAAGGCGCAAAGCCTCGCGCCATCAACACATAAACCGGTTGGCGATCCCAGCGATCTGGTGCCCCAGCATGTTTGATATAGACAGATTGGCCTTTTAGTTGAAACCATAAGGCGTCGCGCGAGATTAATCCGTGTGGTGCTGGTTCGCCTTGATGGTCTGGCGAGACCATGGGCGGCGCCCACACGCCTTTTAAACAAAACACGCGGTTTTGCATGTCCGTAAAGCATCGGCCATCTAAGACATTGGTGATTTGAATTTTATCATCTGGTCTCATCTGCGCATTGGTGAAAATCCACAGGCACAACAACAAGATCAGACGATATCTAGCCTTGGCTGGCATGGCGCACGGTGATGAAAGAAGAAGAGGACAAACCGCGTTGATCAACAACGGTAACTTTATAATGCCCCGCCCCGGGCGGTTGCCATAAAACGCGGGATTTTTCATTAGCCGCAACCGGGCGGCCATCAACATACCATTGATAGGCCCCGGCCCCGCCCCTCGCCGCAAGAGTGAATTGCCGCCAACCCTCGCGCTGGGAGAGGAATAATTCGACGCCATTTTCCGGGAACACAATTTCCGGCGGTTGCTCGTCTCTGGCCTCGTCAAACCGAGCCAATGTCTGGCCGGACTTAAACTCTTCTGGGGCTTGCCATTTCAGGCCTCTATCGGAATTCTCAAGCATGTCAAAAATATCAAATAACAACGGTAATGCTGCTTGTCTGCCGGTCGCGCCGGGGCGCGGGGTGCCATTGGCATGGCCAACCCAGACAATGCTGGTATATTTATCCGTGTACCCTGCAGACCAAGCATCGCGGTAGCCATAAGAAGTGCCGGTTTTAAACGCAACCCGCGGTGCGGTTCGGGACAGAGCCGAGGGCGAGCGCCCGGCTGGGGCTGGCGCATCGCGCATAATCTCGCCAATGCGAGTGGCACTGGCCGCGCTCATCAACTTATAGCCGGGTCGTTTATCTGGCGTTTCAGCGGCCCAGACCAAAGGTCGCACCGTGCCATCTGTGGCCAAGCCCGAATAAAGCATCGCGATATCACGCGGGGTCAATCCAACGCCGCCCAGCGCGATCGCAAGGCTGGCTTTGCGATCAGCTTTTTTGGGTAATCGCGCTGACAGCCCCGCCGCTGCCAGACTGGCGACAAAGCGATCCGGGCCGATCCGGTCGAGCGCCAACACCGCAGGCACATTCAATGAATGTTGCAAAGCTTGGGCGACACTGACATCCCCATGAAAGCCACGCGAAAAATTCTCCGGCTTATAGCCGTCAAACGAATAGGCTGCGTCATAAATCAAGGTTTCAGCCGTGGCCGCGCCATCATCGAATGCCAATCCATAGATGAACGGTTTGAGGGTTGAGCCCGGCGACCGGCTGGCTTTGGTCATATCGATCCAGCCCCCCCCAATATCGACCCCGGCGGACCCGACGCTCGCGCGCACCGCACCGGTTTTATTTTCAACAATTAAAATTGCGACATTTGCCTGATCAACGCTGGCCGTCGCCAACTGCCGCGCAAGGGTTTGTGCCGCGATTTGAATATCCGCATCCAAACTAATTGCCACTTCACCGCCTGCTGGAAAATTCTTCGCGCTCGCTAACGCCGCATGCCATGCAAGGCGTTTAAACGGTTTGCGGTTTGTGGGAATGGCCGCTTGCTTGGCTTCAGCGGCTCGAACAAGAGACAAGTCCTTGCCAAGAGCCAGCCGGTCGAGAATGTCATCCCGGGCCGCTTTGGCGATTTGCGGGCGACGGTCTGGCCGCCTTGCTTCGGGGGATTGGGGCAGCGCGATCAACATTGCAATTTGCGCATCAGTCAAATATTGTGGTTCTTTGCCAAAATAAGCCAGACTGGCCGCGCGCACGCCTTCAATATTACCGCCATAAGGCGCAAGGGTGAGGTAGAGTTCGAGAATTTCAGTTTTCGATAATCTCGTCTCAATTTGCAGGGCCCGGATCATTTCGATTATTTTTGAGCCAATATTTCGCGGCCGAGGCTCTAAAAGGCGCGCCGTCTGCATCGTGATCGTGGACGCGCCAGAGACAATTTCACCAGAGCTTAACAATGAGCCAAAAGCGCGGATGACAGCCAATCCATCGACGCCCGGATGGCTCAAAAACCGCTTATCTTCAATCGTGAGCAAATGCTCGACGAAACCCTCATCAATATTTTTTAGGTCAGCCGCCAAGCGCCAGCGAATATCACCCTCGCT
>JAZGEB010000301.1:0-4593 GCA_036478515.1 Parvularculaceae bacterium
TCGCGGGGGAGGTGCTGAGCGCAAGCGAAGCGGAGGGGGTCAGGATTTCCCCAAAATAACGGTCAGTCTATTTTGGCCGACCGCTTCGGCCCCTCCGCTTGCGCGGGGAGTCCATGTGTCGTCCCGGGCGAAGACCCGGGATCTGATATGCGGGCCTCAGGTCCCGGCTCGCCTATCGGCGTCCGGGATGACATCGGTCAACGAAGCGCATGGGCGTTTATCCCGCCAGTTTCGCATAGTAGAGTGCGACCCCTCACCCAAATTTTAAGAAAAATTTGTGCCTCTCCTCCCAAGAAAAAGGGGTGGGAGAGGTAATTCTCACAAGCACTGTCTTCGCGAGCGGGTGAGGGGTCAATGCTAGATCAGCTTAGAAAAGCCGAGCCACTATCCACTTGCCCAGTCTCCTCATCGATCATCACCGCGCAAATCTCAGCCGCGAATAGTTCCAGATGGGCGTGGCTGGCAGGCTCTCTGGTGCCAAAGCCGATGGCGCTGCCGGGCCATGTCGGATCGTTCAAATGGCGGGCGATGATGTGGATATGGAGTTGCGGCACGATATTGCCGAAGGCGGCGATGTTAATCCGTTTGCACTCGGTCAGGGTTTTCAAACTGGCAGATGCGGCGCTTATTTCTTGCATCAGGAGTTGCTGGTTCTCACCTGAAAGATCAGTGACTTCAGAAACATTCGTCAGGCGCGGGATCAGCAACAGCCAGCGAAACCTGGTGTCATTCATCAGGCGAAGCTCGCACAAGGGGAGGTTGCGGACGAAATGGCTGTCTGCCCTGATTTGGGCGTGAAGCTCAAAATCCTTGTCAGCTGGAGTGTGCGTCATCATACCCTCTTACTTGATCACAACCGATGCGGTTGGTGGTCCTGTGATGTTCCCCTTTATCATACCCCCCAATATAGACTAGTCTGCCCGATAATGCGCCCGGCCGGGCGCGCTTGATCTATAAACAAAGAGCAAAAATGCTCGATTTTGAAGGGGCACGCATGACTGATACCTCCGCAGATATTGGCATCGATCCAAATGAACGCACTATTCTGGGCCACCCGCGCGGGCTGGTTATCTTGTTTTTCACTGAAATGTGGGAGCGCTTCTCCTATTACGGCATGCGGGGGCTGCTGATATTATATCTAACCCAGCATTTCCTGTTTTCCGATGAACGCTCATCGCTGATTTACGGGGCTTATGTATCCTTGGTCTATGTCATGGCGATTTTCGGCGGCGCATTGGCTGACCGCTATCTTGGACAGAAAAAAGCGGTGACCTTCGGGGCGATCCTGTTGGTTTGTGGTCACTTCTTAATGGCCTTTGAAGGCGGTGGCTCCAAAGAAACTCTGGAATTTTCAGATGGCCAACCCTCCTTGGAAATAAGTGATGAAGGGCGCGGCAATAAGCGCCAGCTATTTGTTGATTATGATGGCGAGCCACGTCGACTAGTTTTTGACAGCGAGACTTATGCGATCATGAGCGGCATGGGCGAAAATGGTTCTGATTTGCGGATGACACCGATGAATGATGAAGGTGTCGGCGACTTTGCGGTCACTCGGCAATCGCGTTCTGTGGTGCAAAATGTTTGTAATTTCCTCAATATGGATTGCAAAGGCCCGGAGCCCAAAACAACCCTCAATCTTGCTTCCGGGGTCACTTATGAGATCATCTCTGAGACCAACGAAGCCGGTGACACCACAGAATATGCGATGGTTGATGGTCAGCGCTTGGCTTTTGCCGAACATACGGACACTGATCTACAAATTCTGGCAGCGGATTCTAGGAATAAAGATCCGCTGAATACTGACCCTGCAAAGGCGGACAAAGGAGATAAAGACCCTGCGACCACGGTTTACAAGACAGTGGCTGATGGCGGTTATTCGACCAGTGTGGTGCAGGAACAGTTTTTTGTGAACTTGCTGTATCTCTCACTGGCTTTGATCATTGCTGGTGTTGGCTTCCTCAAGGCAAATATTTCAACGATTGTTGGCGACCTCTATAAACTCGGTGATAAGCGCCGCGATAGTGGTTTCACTCTGTTCTATATGGGGATTAATCTTGGCGCCTTCTTGTCATCTTGGACTTGCGGTATCTTGGGCATTGTCTATGGCTGGAAATATGGCTTTGGCCTTGCCGGGATCGGCATGGCGCTCGGGTTATTTGTGTTCTTGCGTTATCAGCACTGGTTAGATGGTAAGGCTGATGCGCCGGATCTAGATAAGTTGAAAGAGAAAGTCTTTGGTCCGATTAATGTTGAATGGGCCTGTTACCTTTCGGCTTTGTTGATCATCGGTGTTTCCATTGCTCTGGTCATGAACCCGGAGCCAGCAAGTTTATTAATGGCTGGCATTGGTGTCCTGATGTTTGTTGTCCTGATTGGCTATTCATTCATCAAGTTGCGGGGCAAAGAACGCAGCCGGATGTGGGCCGCGGTTTATTTTGCTTTGGCGCAAATTCCGTTCTGGTCGCTGTTTGAACAGGCCGGGTCATCCTTGAACCTGTTCACCGACCGCTTGGTCAATATCAAAATGATGGGCTGGGATGTTCCTGCGCCGGTGTTCCAATCGCTTAATGCGGGCTTCATCATCATCTTTGCACCGCTTATCGCTTGGATGTGGGTTGTCATGGCAAAACGTAAGATAGAGCCTTCAACGCCGGTGAAATTTGCGATTGGTGTGTTTGGCGTTGGTCTTGGTTTCTTGGCGCTTGTCGCGGGTATGAAAACCACTGGCGCGAGTGCCTTGACGCCAGTGATATTCATCTTCCTGATCTACTGGATCCATACGATGGCAGAATTGATGTTGTCACCAGTTGGTCTATCGGCGATGACCAAGCTGGCCCCGGCTAGAGCTGGTGGATTGATCATGGGGACCTGGTTCCTTTATACTGGTCTGTCCAACTCTCTGGCTGGCGTGATTGCCAAATCAACCGGTGCGGAAACCATTGGCGGGCAGATCATCAATGTTGCCGCAGCCAAGGCGACCTATGCGTCAGTTTATACCAGCGTGGCTTATGTCGCGATGGCAGTGGCTGTGTTAATGTTGTTAATCTCGCCGTTGATTTCTTACTGGATGAAACAGGCTGACTAGCGATAGACAATCTTGAATTAATAAAAACACCCCGCTTGTTACGAGCGGGGTGTTTTTTTATTTGCGTCTTTTTGGTAAGCGATATCTGCCCGACCGAAACCGGAACCAGACCAGACACAAGCCAGAAATGGCGAAGGTGAACCCGGTTGCTGACGCAGCCTTGAGCAGTGGGTTGTTGAAATTCTCGCGTTCCTGATAATCCATGATGTGCAGCATCCAGAAAAAATCATAGAGTCGCCAGATCGCGTTGCGGCGTGATTTAATTTCGCCGGTGACCGGATCAATATAGAGCCGGGTCTGGCGGCGGTCGGCAAATTGCGCCTGCCACACCGGGGTTTCTTTGCGATATTCTTTTGGTGTGGTTTCGAGCAAAGTCAGGCTTTTGAGCGCAGCAGTGCCGGTGTAATCAGCTTTGGCTGCCGCCTTTATCGCCGCCTCCGGCAAAGGGATAAGGCCTTGCAGACTTTGCGCATCGAGCAACTCGGTATTGCCATCAACCAGCGTCAGGGTGAAATAGGCGCCGGTTGGGCGCTGGCTTAAATGCAACTCAGCTATGTCTGACCGGCTGGCGATCAATTGCCCGATTGGGGCAGCACCATCGCTCAGCACAATTGCTAGCGGTGCGATGTCGGCTGCTCTGGTGGTGCCGCGGACATCGTCAATATGAAACCAACTCATGATCACCCCGCTCGACATCCAGAGCAAGACTTGCACGCCGAGCAGCAAACCAGCCCAGAGATGGACTTTTGTGATAATCGCTTTGCTATTCTTCATCGAGCTACTCCGCCGGCGCTTCTTTGGCGCGGACATTGCGCACAGTGATATAGAGGGGGACCAAGCTGCAAGCGAGAATCATCGCGCCCAGCAGGAGCGGCGCTCCGGGGAAATAAACTTTCGCATCTGGCGCGGTAAATTTGCTAAACACTTGGGTCATGATGAGCGGGCTGATCGCCATCGAAATACTCATTACACTGGATATCGCGCCTTGCAATTCACCTTGGGCATCGGCTGGCGCAGCGCGGGTCATCAACCCTTGCATCGCTGGCATGGTGAAGCCGCCAATCGCGCCGACGATAATCCACATATAGACATAAGCGCCGGACGGTGTGAACAGCGCATAGCCGGTAAAGGCTAGGGTCAAGGCTGAGATGCCGATCATTGCGGCCTTGGCTTCACCAATTTTGGGAATGACTTTACTGGTTAGCCCGCCTTGAACAATCGCCGAGGTGACGCCAACAAAAGCCAGAGACCAGCCAATGTCCATCGGGGTCCAGCCAAATTTGGCTTCGGAAAACCAGGCCCAAACCGCAGGCAACGCATTATGGGCGAACTGCATCAGAAAATAAGCGAATAACACGCCGAGGACCATCGGATATTTTGACACTTGCAAAAGACTACCAACCGGGTTGGCTCGGGCCCAGCTAAATTTGCGACGGCGTTCAGGGGGAAGCGTTTCGGGTAATACAAAAAATCCGTAGACGGTGTTGATTGCAGCCAAACCTGACGCG
>JAZGEB010000302.1:0-2027 GCA_036478515.1 Parvularculaceae bacterium
CGCTCTGATAAAAAACCATAGCCCGGATGCACGGCCTCTGCCCCGGTGGTTTTGCACGCTTCTATGATTTTCGTTGCCAATAAATATGATTCTGCCGCTGGCGACGGACCAATATGCACCGCCTCATCAGCCATCTCAACATGGGGGCTGCGCGCATCAGCATCAGAATAAACCGCCACGGTTTTTATCCCCATTTTCTGGGCAGTCCGGATGATACGGCACGCAATTTCACCGCGATTAGCTATTAGTATTTTCTTGAACATTCGATTTTCTCTTATTTTATTTCTTCGTCAGAGGGGGGCATATTATGCCCAAACAGGCGCAATATATCAGCCGCACATTCAACAATATTCGATCCCGGCCCATAAATCCCGAGCACCCCAGCCTTGCGCAGGAACTCATAATCTTGCGGCGGAATAACGCCGCCCACAAAAACTTTGACATCGTTGTGACCGCGTTGTTTGAGCAGCTCAATCAATTCCGGGATCAGGGTTTTGTGCCCCGCCGCAAGGCTCGACGCGCCGATCGCATCAACTTTTTCCGCAATAGCCAAGTCGCACGTTTCTTGCGGTGTTTGAAATAAAGGCCCGGAGACAACATCGAACCCGATATCGCAAAACGCGCTGGCGACAACATTGGCCCCGCGGTCATGACCATCCTGACCCATTTTCGCGACCAGAATTTTCGGCTTACGGCCAAGGCGTTGCGAGACCGCCTCAACCCCCTCGGTCACCGAGGCGAACCGCGCATCTCCAGCATGAGCTTTTCCATATACACCCTTCACCGGATGCGGCGTTGCCGCGTGACGGCCAAACACCACTTCCATTGCATCAGAAATTTCGCCAAGCGAGGCCCGCGCCCGCGCTGCATCAACCGCGAGCGCCAGAAGATTAGCATTGCCTTTGGCCCCTTCGGTCAACGCTTTCAAGCATTTCTGGCATTTGCGCTCATCGCGATTTTTACGCATTTTTGTCAGCCGGGCGATTTGTCCTGTCCGCACTTTCGCATTATCTATTTCGAGGGTCTCAAGCAGCTCTTCATTTTCGAGTTGGTATTTATTGACCCCGACAATCACGTCTTCGCCTTGATCCACTCTGGCCTGGCGCGCCGCCGCCGCGGTTTCAATCATTGCTTTGGGCCAGCCATCACCGACGGCTTTTGCCATACCGCCTTCGCGCTCGACCCGCTCGATAATGGTTGTTGCTTCATCAATTAAATTTTGCGTCAAGGCTTCAATATAATACGATCCGCCAAGCGGATCGACGACATTGGTGATACCGGTTTCTTCTTGCAAAATGATTTGGGTATTGCGGGCGATGCGGGCAGAAAAGTCTGTCGGCAGAGCAATTGCTTCATCCAGCGCATTTGTATGCAATGATTGAGTGCCGCCCAATGTCGCGGCCATCGCCTCGATGGTGGTGCGGATCACATTATTATAAGGGTCTTGCTCGGTTAGGGACACGCCAGATGTTTGGCAATGGGTGCGGAGCATTTTTGAGCGGTCCTTTTTTGCCCCTAAATCTGCCATCGCCTGATACCATAAACTGCGCGCTGCGCGTAGCTTCGCCACTTCCATGAAAAAATTCATGCCAATGCCAAAGAAAAAACTCAACCGGCCGGCAAATGCATCAATGTCCAACCCCGTGGCCATAGCAGATTTCACATATTCCTTGCCATCGGCAATGGTGAAGGCCAGTTCTTGGACCGCCGTCGCTCCGGCCTCATGCATGTGATAGCCGGAAATCGAGATCGAATTGAATTTCGGCATGTGTTCTGAGGTGTATGTAAGAATGTCAGACACCAACCGCATCGAGGCATCGGGCGGATAAATATAGGTGTTGCGGACCATGAATTCTTTTAAAATATCATTTTGGATGGTGCCACTAAGCTGTTCTGGCTTAACACCCTGCTCTTCTGCCGCGATGATATAAAACGCCATACACGGAATTACCGCGCCATTCATTGTCATTGACACCGACATTTTATCCAGTGGTATAGCGTCAAACAGGATTTTCATATCCTCAACG
>JAZGEB010000303.1:0-5696 GCA_036478515.1 Parvularculaceae bacterium
TTGGGCCATATTTGAGCACTCGACCGAAGCGACCGGCATTCACGGCGTGTTCGTGCTAAAATCCATGATCCCAGCTTTTGCCGGGTTGCTCTTGATGGCTGGCTTCGTGATCGCGACCAGAGCTGCCGAGACGCTGCGCCCCAAGAAGAGGCTCGCCTAGATGGAAGCCTTTTTCGACAATGCAGTGATTTGCTTTTGCGCTTGTGCGACTTGGCTCGATCTGGCGATGATTGCGGCTTTATGCGTGCTGATCCTGGCGGGCTATCCGGTTGCATTCTCCCTTGGGGGCACCGCTCTTTTGTTTGGCTTTCTTGGGTTGATGATGGGCGCGTTTGATGCCTCCTTCATCACCGAACCGTTCCCGATACGGATTTTTGGCACGATCAATAATAGCGTGCTGATCGCGGTGCCGTTATTTGTGCTCATGGGCGTGGTCTTGGAAAAATCCAAAATCGCCGAAGATTTGCTTGAAAATATGGCGCGTTTGTTTGGCCGGATGAATGGCGGGCTTGGTCTATCGGTCACCATTGTCGGCGCGCTGCTGGCAGCCTCTACCGGGATCGTCGGCGCGACCGTGGTGACCATGGGGCTGTTATCACTACCAACGATGCTGCGCCGCGGCTATGATCCGGCTTTTGCGACCGGGTCCATCGCGGCGGCTGGCACGCTGGGACAGATCATCCCGCCCTCAATCGTTTTGATTTTGCTCGGCGATGTAATTTCCAACGCCTATCAAAAAGCGCAATTGACCCAAGGGATCTATGCGCCGGAAACTGTGTCGGTTGGCGATTTATTTGCTGGCGCGTTACTGCCGGGGCTGATGCTGGTCGGGTTGTATTTGCTCTATCAACTCTTTGTCGCGATGGTCGCGCCGAAAAAAGCCCCGGCAATCGCACCCGTAGCAGGCCAAACTCAAGGCGAAGTCTTCATCGCTGCACTAAAGGCCCTACCCGCGCCGCTATTCCTGATATTGGCCGTGCTCGGATCAATCCTCAAAGGCGTGGCGACACCGACCGAAGCCGCTGGCGTCGGAGCGATTGGCGCGTTCATGATTGCCGGACAGAGGCTGGCCGCCAAAGGCAGTCTTGATCGTCTCTTGATCACCTTAGGCTTCATTGCGGCGGCTGTGATTGTGATCTTGCGGGCCAATATAGATTTACGCGTTGGCCGAGAAAGTGTCACCACACTTGAAAGTATCGGCATCCTTGGCGCTGCTTTGGCCGTTCTGTTTCTGGCTGTCGCCATTTTTATCAGCCTGAAAAACCTTGTGCCTGCGGGTCGCCTTAAAGACATTGCCGAAAAAACCACCCAAACCACCTCGATGGTGTTCACCATCCTGATCGGGGCTGCCTTGTTCTCACTGGTGTTTCGCGGACTTGGCGGGGAAGAAACCATCGCGCACGCGCTGGCCTCTATTCCCGGCGGGGTCACAGGCGCGGTCATCGCCGTGATGGCGGTGATGTTTGTGCTCGGGTTCTTCCTTGATTTTATTGAAATCACCCTGGTGGTGGTGCCTTTGGTTGCCCCGGCCTTGCTCACACTTGGGGTTGATCCGGTTTGGCTCGGGGTGATGATGGCGGTAAATTTACAAACCTCATTCCTGACCCCGCCCTTTGGCTTCGCGTTATTTTACCTGCGCGGGGTTGCGCCGGACAGCATCAAAACCACGCAGATATATCGCGGCGTCCTGCCTTTTGTCCTCATTCAAATATTTGCGCTTATATTGCTGGCGCTATTCCCAGCAATCGCGACTTGGCTCCCCGGCGTGATGTATCCTTAGTTATTCCAACACGCCAATTTCAGCGCGACAATCTGACATACATAGACTGTAGAGAGAGACCCCTCACCCAAATTTTAAGGAAAATTTGTACCTCTCCCAAGGGAGAGGAAAAAAAGTGCTTGTACTGACTGCCTCTCCCACCTTTGAGTGTTTTGTGGAGAGGCCAGCGAGCTCTTGCGAGTGGGTGAAGGGTAATTTTTGGTAATCACCAAACATTATCCGTAACCTTAGTTAAACCACCACGCCGCCGGCATAGTCGACTAGCGCCTTGATCCGTTTTTCAATCGGTGGGTGGGTGGTGAAGATGCCGGCAAAGGCATTGTCATTGTCGATGCACATTTGTTGCACATCATTGGGCACGGCTAAGTCGGAATGACCACTGATCTTTTGCAAGGCTGAAATCATCGCATCCGGGTCTTTGGTCAGATCAACCGCCCCGGCATCGGCGAGATATTCACGTTTGCGCGAAATCGCAAAACGGATCACCAATGCCAACAGATAAGAAATGCCGACAATTGCCAGCGCTGCCAGAATAATTGCACCGCCGCCACGACTATCGCCATTGCGACCCCGGCTAAAGCCGCCGGTCCAACGCCCGGTGCGAAACATATTGCGAAATAACATCTCGCCGATAAACGAAAATATGCCGACAAAAATCACCGAAATAATCAGCAAGCGGACATCCCGGTTGCGAATATGCGATAATTCATGGGCCATCACTGCGCGCAATTCGCGCGGTTCCAGCCGGTCTATCAGCCCCCGCGTCAGGGTCACCGTATATTGCTTCTCGCGCAGGCCGCTGGCAAAGGCGTTCAAGGCCGGGGTCTCGATGACATTGAGTTTTGGCGGGGTCAGCCCGCGTTCGATACATAAGTTCTCCAGCATATTATAAATGTCAGGAGCTTCTTTTCGTGACAGGCCTTTCGAGCGGGTCGAAAATTCGATCATCTTTTGATGGAAAAACCACGCCACAACAAACCACACTGCCGCCATCACTAGCGGGAACAGCCAGTAATCCCCGAAGGTCTCCACTGACGCCGACATCGCCCCATCCATGGTCCGATAGTCACCGCCAACCCCGACCAGAAGCATGATCAAGCCAAAACTCATCAGCCCAAGGAGGATCGGAAATCCGGCCAGCAATAGCCCTGATTTTAAATTATTGTTCCAGATATGGCTTTGCAAACCGTAGGAGCGCATGGAGCCCTCTTGGCGCTAGTTCTGGAAATCAATAGTCGGCGCTGTTTCGAGTGCCGGGCGGTTGGTTTCTGGAATTTCAAAAAATTCGCGGGGCTTGTAATTGCCCATGGGGGCGACGAAATTACCGGGGATCTGCTCGATCGCGGTGTTATATTCCTGGATCGAATTATTGTAGAACCGCCGGGACGCGGCAATTTTATTTTCGACATCGGCTAATTCTCGTTGCAGTTCGAGAAAATTGGTGTTGGCTTTCAAGTCTGGATAGGCTTCTGCGAGAGCAAATAATTTGCCCAATGCGGCGCCAAGCATGCCTTCGGCTTGGCCTTGTGCCGCTGCGCCATTGGCAGAAACAGCCGTGTTGCGCGCATCAATCACCGCTTGCAGGGTCTCTTTTTCGTGCGCTGCATAGCCCTTCACCGTATCAACCAGATTGGGGATCAGGTCATGACGCTGCTTCAGCTGGACATCGACATCCGCAAAAGCTTGAGAACAACGCTGGTTGAGGCCCACGATCCGGTTGTAAATCCCTATGACAAACAGGACGATAGCAGCAATGATAGCGAGGAAAATCAAAAAACCAGACATAAAAGGGCGTCTCCGGGGCTTGTGCCGTCTTGGTTGATGACGGCTATATTTAGAATAATACAGCCGTTTCAACGGGGTAAGCAAGGTCTTTAGCGGTGTGCTTAAATTAAATCTGCCGGAACAAAAAAAGGAGGCCCGTCACCGAGCCTCCTCATTTTTTCATCATTTAACCGGTTTATTCAGCCGCCGGTGTTTCTACTTCGCTCGCATCATCTGCCTCAACTACCGAAGGTGTTTCTTCCTCGCCAGTTGGTTCTGCAGATTCTTTGCCGCTGCCAAAAACAAGATCCGCTTCACTTGGCGTTGCTTCGCTCGGGGCTGGCAAGGCAGCCGCCGCTCTGGCTTCACGATCCTCGATCAGCGTTTCATCGCGCTCGTCCGCAACAGCTTGGTGTTTCGACATCATGTTGCCCGTACCCGCCGGGATCAAACGGCCAACGATGACATTTTCTTTGAGGCCGTCAAGCGTATCAATTTTGCCTTGCACAGCAGCTTCGGTCAGCACCCGAGTGGTCTCTTGGAACGAGGCCGCCGAGATGAAAGAGCGCGTCTGCAGCGACGCTTTGGTAATGCCCAATAGAACCGGCGCACCAACAGCGAGTTGCTTGCCTTCTTCTTTGAGGCGAATATTGGTTTCGTCATATTCTACTTTATCGACATGCTCTTCTTTCAGGTAAGGACTATCGCCCCCTTCCGAGATTTCGACTTTTTGCAGCATCTGCCGGACAATCACTTCAATATGCTTGTCATTAATCGGCACGCCTTGGAGGCGGTAGACTTCTTGGATCTCATTGATCAAATAATTCGCCAATTCCTCAATACCCAGAATAGTCAGGATATCGTGGGGAGCTGGATTACCATCAAGCAGATACTCACCCTTGGCAATAAAGTCGCCTTCTTGAACTGCAATGTGTTTGCCTTTGGGAACTAGAAACTCTGACTTATCCTGATCTTCATCAACCGGGACAATCGCAATCCGGCGTTTGTTCTTATAGTCGCGACCAAATTCAACGCGGCCATCAATATCGGCGATGATCGCATGATCTTTTGGTCGACGCGCTTCAAACAATTCCGCGACCCGAGGCAGACCACCGGTAATATCCCGGGTCTTCGCGCCTTCGGTTGGAATCCGCGAAAGCGCATCACCCGAACTCACCTTATCATCATCTTCGACTGACAAAACAGCATCAACGGGCAAAATGTAGCGCGCTTCATTGCCATTTGCGAGGGTCAGAATCTCACCCTTATCATCGAGCAACGTCACCGCTGGACGAAGATCAGACCCGCGTGGACTTGAGCGCCAATCGATAATCACCCGGCTCGACAACCCAGTTGCTTCGTCGGCTACCACTTGCATGGAAACGCCTTCAACCAGATCTTCAAATTTCACCATACCGGACACCTCTGTCAGCATCGGCAATGTGTAGGGATCCCAGTCGGCCAGGCGCATGCCCCTGGTCACTTTCGAGCCATCATCGACCCGCAACTTGGTGCCGTAATTGACTTTAAACGTGGCCAAGTCTTTGCCACTCTTATCGACAATTTTGATCAATGTGTTCCGGCCCATGACAATGAGATCACCTTCACTGTCTTTCACGACATTCCGGTTTTCTAATTTGATCTCGCCTTCATGGCTGGCTTCAATGAAAGAGACATCGCCAACTTGCGCGGTACCACCAACGTGGAACGTCCGCATGGTCAATTGGGTGCCTGGTTCGCCGATCGATTGAGCGGCAATAACGCCAACAGCTTCACCGATATTCACAGCTTCACCGCGCGCCAGGTCACGACCATAACAACGGGAGCAAACACCGATTTTGGTGTCACAGGTCAGAACTGACCGGACCCGAAGTTGTTGCACACCAGCCAGGTCAATTTCCTCGGCCTTGGCTTCGTCAACTTCAAGATTATAGCCACCAAGAACTTCACCCGTATCAGGATGCAGGACATCATCGAGTAATGTCCGGCCCAAAATACGCTCATGCAACGGCACAACAATGTCACCGCTGTCGATCACAGGTTCAATGGTAATGCCATTTTTACTGCCGCAATCTTCTTCCTTGATGATGCAATCTTGGGCGACATCAACCAGACGACGGGTCAGATAACCAGAGTTCGCAGTTTTCAACGC
>JAZGEB010000304.1:0-2256 GCA_036478515.1 Parvularculaceae bacterium
GGGATGTGCTTGGCAGGTCATGGCAAATCGGCTCGGGGCGGATCATATCCGATGAATTGCGCCTCGATGTGATCGAAGATTTTCGCAGTGAAGATATCGCTCAAGGCGGGCAGGGGCGACCGTTCACGCCGGTCTATTATGCCGCTCTGGTCAGGCAACTGGCGCGGGACCATCCGGTCTGTGTGCTGAGTTTAGATACCATAGCGACAGTGACCTTTCTTGGCCAAGGAGCATCGTTGCCTGATATGATTGCTTTTGAGGCCGGCCCCGGCACCGGCTTGGTTGATGAGTGGCTACATTTACACGAAGGGAAGGGCGACACGCCGGAGGGTGGCATCGCGGCTTCGGGCAAGGTTGATGAAGAAGCGGTGGCGATGATGGCGCTCACCCCCTATGTGCGCCGATCATTGCCAAAGTTTTTGAGTGGCCATGAGTTCAAACTCAAAGCTATTGAGCACCTAGAGGTTGAAGATGGCGCCGCAACACTTTGCGCCTTCAGCGCCGAGGCGATTAAACGCACAGTTGCGCTATTGCCAGAACTACCGGGGGAATGGATTGTCTGTGGCTCAGGACGGCATAATGTCGCCTTGCTTGATCACTTAAAACAACGGTTGGAAGCGCCGGTTCTGACAGCGGACGAAGTTGACTGGCGCGCCGATCATCTGGAGGCGGAATGTTTTGCCTATATGGCGGTTCGATCACTCAAAAAACTCCCCTTGAGCTATCCAAAAACCACCCGCGTGCCGCATCCATTCACTGGCGGGACCTATCAACGGGCACCGATTTAGCTGTCTTTCCAGCTGTTCTTTTAGCTCGGGCAGTTTAAACTCTGCCAAATTAAAGGAGACTAGCAAATGCCGCATACCCGAAATGAAACTTACACCCTCGACTTGATGAAAGGGAAAACCTGCTTCATGGCCGGGGCGACCAGTGGCATCAATCGGCAGATAGCGGTCCGCTTTGCGATGGAAGGGGCTAAGGTTTTTGTGATCAGCCGATCACAGGATAAAGTCACCGATACAGTTGAAGAATTGCGCGGGCTCGGCGGGGAGGCCGATGGCTTGGCCGTGGATGTGCGCTCCTATGAGGATGTCGAGCAGGCGATTGATACTTGCGTGCAGAAATTTGGGGCCCTCGATATGGTGCTGGCGGGTCAAGCCGGGAACTTTATTGCGGGTGCAGCGCAGATGTCTTCTAATGCATTTAAATCTGTGATCGATATTGATTTGCTCGGCACCTTCAATATCTATCGCGCGGCGGTTGGCCATGCCGTCAAGCCCGGCGCTAGTTTTGTTGCGATCACAGCGCCGCAAGGAACGCAGCCGCATTTGTTTCAAGCCCATGTCTGTGCTGCGAAAGCCGGGGTCAATATGCTGACCAAATGCTGCGCCATGGAATGGGGCAAATCCGGTATCCGCGTTAACGCGATTTCGCCGGGGCCGATTGATGATACCGAAGGGATGAAGCGGCTTTCAGGCTCGCCCGCCATTGTCGAAAAATATAAGCAAGGCCTGGCGCTAAAACGCATGGGGGTGAAAGATGAAATCGCCGATGCGTGTCTGTGGCTGTGTTCGGATGCGGCGCGCTATGTCACCGGGACGATATTGGAAGTTGATGGCGGCACCGCGCTGGGCGATAGCTCGATGGCAATGGATTTATAGGGCGCGTGATGACCAAAGACAAAACCAAATGGGCCTATCTCGACGAACTCCCGAGCCATGCAGAAATTTTGCAACAACGGGCGTTCCATCTCGACCCGGCAACTCACCCGGACCCTGCAACCGGCGAAGCCACTTGGTACGGCGCTGATGATGGTCGATTGATGCTCTGCTATGGCGATGAGGGCGGCGGCTATGTCTGGGTCATCGCGCATGATGCGCCAGATGCGGCGATCCATTTGCTTGACGATGTGGCAGGGCAGGTGCAATGAACTCATTTCTCATCACCGGCGCTGGGTCTGGCATTGGCAAGGCCTGCGCGGTTTATTTGGCGACACGCGACACGCGTGTTTTTGCCGCAGGCCGGACACTGTCGAAGCTGGAAGCTCTATCTCACTCCAATATCATCCCGATACAGATGGATATAACAGATGAATCATCTATTGCTGAGGCACACGGGAATATTAAAGCCCATCTGAATGGTGCGGCGTTGACCGGTCTGGTCAATAATGCGGGTATATCAATGATGGGGCCGACAGCGCTGGTCTCGAATGAAGACTGGCACCGCCAATTTGAGACCAATGTTTTTGGCGCGATG
>JAZGEB010000305.1:0-3640 GCA_036478515.1 Parvularculaceae bacterium
CAATGCATGAACGCAAAATGATTATGTTTGAAGAATCCGATGCCATCTGCACCATGCCAGGAGGCATTGGGACGCTTGAGGAAATCATCGAGATCATGTCCTGGGCACGGCTCGATTTGCACCGCAAACCCTTGGTCTTGGTTAATCTTGAAGATTTCTGGACGCCCCTGGTTGAACTCATTCACCATGTTGTCGACCGGGGATTTGCGGCGAAAGAATTGAAAGATGATTTAATCGTTGTCGACAAAGTTGAGGATGTCGTACCAGCCGCAAATGATCGGCTAAATTATTTTCGAAAAGTATTGTAAAAAATCGCCCCCTCATTTATCTCGAAAATGAGGGGGCGCATGCATTAGCTATTTCTTTTTCCGACAAGGAAACCGACGACCGCGCCGATGACACCGCCCGCTGGTCCAGCTACGGTTGAGGCAACATTAGCCATACCGCCTAAAAATGTTCCGCCTACGGCGAATACAATGGCGAGAATGACTGCGAGAATGATGGGTTTTTGCATTAGGTTGTTCTCCAAAATTTGATGAAATCATGCGAATATTTTTCGCTCCTACACAACACTTAAAAAAATGTAATCACGCCTTTAAGGCAATTGTGTGATTTGAGGCCATCAGAAGAAAAATACCCTACATAATCAATCCCTTAGAAGCCATTACCGTGCTGCTTTGAGGAAATATATCGGCGTCAAGCGCGGCTTTCGACACCCCTAAATGATCACTCAACACCGCTTTGAACACACTATGCCAGCTCATTGTTGGCTTCAAATCTCGGGCTTGATAAAGTTGCGATGCACCCAGTCCCGGCCAGTTGGAAACAACCCGCCCGCCAGCAACAGCGCCGCCAAGTAAAAACCCAGCCCCGCCAGTCCCATGATCCGTGCCAAGACTGCCATTTGGTTTTGCAGTCCGGCCAAATTCCGTCGCGACCAACACAGCGCTTGTTTGCCACACTTCACCAAGAGCTTTTTTCAAAGCGGTGATGGCTCTATCCAACTCACTCAACTTATTCGGTAGTCGTCCCTTGATGACCCCTTGGCGGTTATGAGTGTCCCAACCGCCAATTTCCATGACGGCTATACGCGGTCCTTCTGGGGCGCTCATCAATGACCCAATTGCCTTGGCTGCAACAGCACTATTATTCACATTGCCCCGCGCCGCGCCGCCAATCATTTGGTCTGTTTCGATGGATTTTTCGAGGGCTTCTTGGAGAACCGGGTCCTCCTGATATAATTGTAGCAACCGCTCAATCGTTTCATCTTCCGGGTCCGATGGTGTCGATGGCACCCATGACGTGACATCCCCGCCACCGCGCAGAACCAAGGGCACCGATTGCCCGACAGCCAGTCCGTTGGCGCCGGGCATACTCCCTAAAGCTCGACTGAGCCAACCATCATTCATCTGTAGTGGCTTGGTGCCGCCATTTTCGAGAACATCCTGACCATCAAAATGCGATCTCTCGCGATAGGGAGAGGAAATAGCCTGAAATGCTATCATCTGTTCATCCGTGTACAGCTGGTGCAAACCGGATAAATTCTGGTGTAAGCCAAAATCAGCATCCAGTCTCAAGGTTTGATCTTTGCCGACTGCTAGAGCCCCGCGCAAACTCTGATAGGCGCTATCCCCCAGCGGAGGCACGGCAGTCAAGCCATCCATCGCGCCGCGTAGGATGATAAACACAAATCTGTTTTCCGGATTTTCCATTGCCGACGCAGTGCCATAAAGCATTACCCCCGGCAGCACCGCCATTGAGGCCAATAATTTTCTGCGTGAAATTATCATACCTATTCCTCCTTTAACGCCGTTGAAATTCCGGGCACATTAACAACAATACAAGCCCCTGCTCGGCGCTTGAAGCTCCGTTTAATATAAATCGCGTATCAGCTGACAAGAACGGGCCAATCGCCAATTCCGCCAACGCCGCCGGGTCAATCTGGCGTGCACCCCCTTTGGCAAAATTGGTCGATATGATCAGACGTTGTTTAATCGCGCTGGGGCTCGCCCAATCCTTCCCGACACTCGACCACCCGGCTGGCGACGGCGCGTAAAATGGCATGTGGTTCAGAGATTTCAGAACTTTTAGCATGCCTCGGCGCGGCGGCAATTCAGTCCCGGTCATCCGCATCATCGAAATAATAAATTCCTGTGGCGTCTTAAATTTAACCGGATTTGGGTGCCACATTTCTGGCGCTTCAATTAACGCCATATGCAAAGCAGGTAAACTTCCCCCGCTGGTGATGAAGGTGGTTTCTAATCTGTCGATCAAACTTTTTGGCGGGTCATCTGAATGCATCGCCAGCGCTAGCTTGGTTGCGATAAATTTTGCTGTCTCAGGCCGTTTTGCAATATCTTGCAAAGCTGCCTCGGCTTGGCGCTCGTCGCTCGCAGCATAGGTTGCCCCGAGCAGCGTTTGCGCACCCGGTTCATGCGCGGCTTTTCGGAATTGAAACGCTCCTTCCCGGCTGATGCCCCACCCGGTTAACATACTGGCCAGCGCGATGACATCTTCTTGGGTGTAGCCAGAACCAACGCCAAGCGTATGGAGTTCGAGAATTTCGCGGGCCAGGTTTTCGTTCAGACCTTTTTGGCGGCGCTTACCAATGGTCGAGTTCGGGCCAACCGAAACAGCATTATCCAGATAGAGTTGCATCGCGGGATGGCGGGTGACAGCCAATAACAGGTCAGAAAAACTGCCATGAAGATTTGCGCGAATAGCTTCGCGCTCAAACGCCCCGACAATCATCTCTACAAGCGGCTTGCCCTGCGCTGAGACGGTAAAATGATTTGACCAGAACCAGACCAGTCTCTCCCGAAACGAGCCCGCCGGCGCTAACGCCAATTTTGTTCGGTAATCTAACTCACGAACCAGCACTTCCCGCCGAGCTTGGCGCTGCGCTTTGCGCATGACTTGTTTTTCATCGCCGGTTTTGCCCTTGGCCGCTGCCATTCCCGCGCGACCCTGTTTTACCAAGCTCGCAGTGGGCGGCATCACGCCATCAGGGGACCATGGTATGGTGATCTCTGCCAATAGAGCAGCTTTGGTTGTTGCGCCATTTTTCGAGCCCGGCACCGCCCCAAGGCCAAACCTGTTGCCGGTGATGGCGGCTTCCAAATCTTTATCCATGGCGTGATCCTTCGTGAAAATAGCTTCAATCATTGTAACGTACGTCGCGTCAAAATCTGTCGCGAGGAAATTTAAATTAAGTAGCCATGCACGTCAAAATTAGCCAAAAGGCCGGTGAGGGTAAAGACGACGATGCTGGAGACCAGAATGCATATGATGGCGGAAAAACCAAAATTTGCGCGTGCCGTCATGTTCATTTTGATGATGGCTGTGCTGGTGCTGTTGCGCACAGCCCTTGCGCATCCAGAAGACGAACTCTGCACGCCTGACAGCGGCATGGATCCGCAACTGTGCAAACAACTCCAAGCCATGGATCGGGCCCAGACTGTCGACCCAACCCCGGTGACAATTGACCGGCCAATACTGGAAACGGTTGGGCTATATGTGAAGCTTGGCTTTGTTCATATTCTGCCGCGTGGCTTTGACCATATACTGTTTGTGCTCGGATTATTCCTAGCAATGCGCAGCCGCCATGATCTGCTTTGGCAAATTTCTGCTTTTACAGTGG
>JAZGEB010000306.1:0-7445 GCA_036478515.1 Parvularculaceae bacterium
GGTCAAAAAACGTATCCATATCATTGCCAGCAGAAAACACATCTTCCGAGCCCTCAAGGGTCAGCACCCGGATGGTTTTGGTCTTGGCCGCTTGCTCAAACGCATCGACGATTTGTAGATACATCGCTGCCGATAAGGCATTCTTTTTCTCTGGGCGGTTAATTTTCACCCGCAAGACATGCCCATCAATTTCTGTCGTAATCTGATCGCTCATCGACGCATCCTCCATCATCTGATCTGTTGCTTGCAACTTGACGCGGCTTGGGTTTTAATTTCAACCCTGAACAGCAGTAAGCGGAGCTGATCAACGATGAAGATCATTATTCTGGAAACCGGCATCCCGCCCGCAGGTCTTGACCAATCTCACGGCACTTATGAGCAGATGTTTACGCGGATGCTCGCACCATTATTACCTCGGGCTGATTTTAGCGCGATAGCGGTTTATGACGGAGAAGCCTTACCAGAACTAAACCATGATACCGGCTATCTGATCAGCGGATCACCAGCAGCCGTCTATGAAGATCACCAATGGATCAAACCGCTGGAGGCGTTCACCCGAGATGCTGTTGCGGCGAGCAGGCCGGTGGTTGGGATATGCTTTGGCCATCAATTAATGGCACAGGCGTTTGGCGGCATTGTTCAAAAATCCGACCAAGGCTGGGGCGTTGGCGTCCATCAATATCAACTGCTCGTCCCGGCGCGGGCTTATTTGGGCACCAGGCCAGATATCACTTGTGCGGTTTCGCACCGAGATCAGGTGGTTGCGCTGCCAGCTGGTGCGACCAGACTTGCCGGCTCTGTCTTTTGCCCGAACGGCATTATTGTGTATGATCAAGGCCCGGCTTTATCTTTGCAAATGCACCCTGAATTTGAGCATGAATTTGCCCGCGCCCTACTCACCCTGCGGTCTGGTGATATCCCCGCCCCTCGCGTTGAAGCCGCACGGGGAAATCTCAATGGCCCGTCGGATCGATTGGCCCTCGCCGCCTTCATCGCTAAGTTTTTTGACAAGGCCCTTTCATGACGGAATTTGATCTGATCATCGGTAATAAAAATCTCTCTTCCTGGTCGCTGCGCCCATGGCTGGTCATGACCCATTTTGACATCGAGTTTCGCGAAGAGTTAATCCATCTTGACCAACCAGGAAGCCGCGCGATCCTGAAACAAGCCTCGCCATCATGTCTTGTGCCATGCTTGAGACATAAAAATGTCAGCGTCTGGGAAAGTCTGGCGATTTGCGAATATTTGGCTGATCTATTCCCGGATAAACATCTGTGGCCGGAAGACCTTCAGATAAGAGCGCATTCAAGAGCGATTTCAGCGCAAATGCATTCCGGTTTCACCGCGCTGCGCGAGACATGGCCGATGGAATTTTGCCGGACAAATTTGGCGGTTCATCAAGGCCCTGGGGTGCGCCGGGATGTTGAGAAAATCATCCATCTATGGGAACAAGCAAGGAGCCGATATGGCGTGAAGGCAGGCGGCCCGTTTCTCTATGGCGATTTTTCAATCGCCGATGCGATGTTCGCGCCCGTGGTCTCGCGGTTCAAAACGTATGGCCCAGTTGAGATGCCGCCAAGCGTAGAGATTTTTTACGATGCCGTCCTCGCCCTGCCCGCCATGCAAAAATGGGGGGCTGGGGCAAAGTTGGAATTGAATTGGTAGCTTCTGAAATCAGGTTGCTTTACCCGCGCACGCCTGACATTTGCCTTTAATTTCCAACCGCGCTTCGGTCATTTTAAAATGGCTGGCCCGCACAACCGATTTAATATTGGTCTCGACAACTGGCAGCTCAGCTACACTTTCAGCAACTTCAACGACGCCATCACAGTGCGTACACACCAAAAAAGTCTGCACATTATGCGGTTCATCATGGCTACACAGCACATATGATTTCATCGTGTCGAGCTTATGGACGATGCCTTTGGCCTCTAACCCATCAAGGGCGCGATAAACGGTCATCGGCGCGCGCACGCCGCGATTTTTCAACTGATCCAAAAGGTCATAAGCCTTCATCGGCCCGCCGCCGCCTTTCAATACATCAAAGACCAGCTCTTCATTATGAGTCAGTGTTGCGTGATGATGATCCGCACAATCGTGACTATAGGTATGGCTGGTATCAACTTCGGCTGGCGCTGTTGTGTCATGTGCCATAAAAAAGGCCCCTTACTTAGATTTCTCTCGTTAAAGGGGAATGTTATCTCAATGTTATAGCAGCGTCACCTTGCAGTGCAGCAATGCTGCGTTGCACCTAAAATCCGCGAACATCCAGTAGAGAGCCCACATGTTTTTGGCAGATTAAGCCCTATGCTTGACTAATATTGGCAGAATATATAGAAAGTCAAGGCTGTGGCTTGGCACCCTGATGAGACGCAATAACATCTCGGCAGACTATTTCACCTCTTTCGCCGCGACTGCTTATGCGGCAAAACGAACTTTCAGATTTGTTCCGGTCATATGCGCGGCCAACCCCGTTTTTTTGGCCTAATTTTAGAAAGCTGACCACAATCCCATGCAACCCCATTCCGCCTCATCCCCAGACCATGCTGGCCTGTACAATCCGGCGGTCGAAAAAAGTAGCTGCGGGGTTGGCTTCATTACCCGCAAGGATAGCCACCAAACTCATGATGTCTTGCTAAAGGCGGATGAGGCGCTGCGGGTCATCCCCCATCGCGGCGGCATCAGCTATGAAGGTGTCGGCGATGGCGCTGGTGTAACGGTCGATTTATCGGCGCGCTTCTTTCGCAAAGTCACCGGCAATGAGAAGTTGGCGATTGGGCAGTTTGGCGTCGGCAATTTCTTTTTGCCCGACGATACGAGCATGCATGATTTAGCAACGCAGACGATCCGCGACGCGTTAAGCGCTGAAGGGCTCGAATTGATCCTCGCTCGCGATGTGCCAGTGAATGATAAAATTATTCGCCCGGTCGCAAGATCGCATCAATTATCCATTCGCCAATATGTGTTTTTGCGCAGCGCTATACATGTCACTGAATATGATTTTGAGGCGGCGATTTACCGAGCGACTTTAGCGATTGAGGGGGAGGCGTTCACCAAGCCAGAGCTTGCCGGTCTCTACCCCTTATCATTGAGTGCCCACACCCAAGTCTATAAGGGTCGGTTAAACGCGGCGGAGATTATTCCTTACTTCCTCGATTTGAAAGACCCGGACCACCAAATTCACACGATCTATTTCCACACCCGGTTTTCAACCAATACAGCCCCGCACCCAATGATGGCCCAACCGTTTCGACTGATGGCCCATAATGGCGAATTGAACACTGATAAAAAGAACCGCTTATCAGAACGGGCGATTGCGCAAATGACCGGCCGCAAGATCATCTCACCAACCGGTCAGTCGGACTCATCAAGGCTAGACCAAACCTTGGCCCGGCGGCTTATTGAAGACCAGCTTGATCTGGTCAAAGCCGTTGTCGCGATGATGCCGCCTGCGTGGGAGAATGATCCGCATCTCGCCCCTGATATCCGGAATATGCTGGAATATTTTTCTCTCTATGAAGAAAAAAATGATGGCCCGGCAGCGTTGATTTTTGGCGATGGCAAAGTTGTTGGGGCGCGGCTCGACCGGCTTGGCTTGCGCCCTTTGCGCAGTGTCGAAACTAAAGACTACTTTTGCGTTACCTCTGAAGCAGGGCAAATTTACTTCCCCCCGGAAGCAATTATCCGCCGTGGGCGGATTGAAGCGGGCGGGATGATCCATTTTGATCACCGAACCGGTCAAATATATGAAGGCGCACAAACTCTAGAGCGACTGGCGAGCGACGAAGATTATGGTGCTTTGTTAAAAAAGGCGCGGTTGCTGCTGGCCGATTGTGACGCGCAAAGCCCAAATGTTGTCGCCGCGTCGGATGACTTCAACTTGTTCCAACGCTATGTCTCTTGCTCCTTAAACCAAGAGAGTTTTCGCTTTTTTCTTGACCCAATGTTGCAAACTGGGAGCGAAAAAATTTCAGCGATGGGCTATGGTACCGCGATCAACGCTTTGTCAGAAGATGAGGGCGGGGTCGCCAAATATTTAAGCCAGCGCTTTGCCCAAGTCACCAACCCGCCGCTCGACAGTCTCAAAGAAGCCGATGGCATGACCTTGCGTGTCGCCCTCGGCGCAAAACCATCTTTTGGCAGGGAGACGAGCTGCCAATTGGTGTTAGAAACTCCGCTTCTGGCAGCATCTGATATTGCCAAAATTCGCACCCAACAATCTGTCCGCGTGGCCCAAATCGATATCACCTATGAGCCGGTATTTGAGAACCCAGAGGCAAATGAAAAGATCATCACCCAGACAATAGCGTCTCTTTGTTGCGATATTTCCACCGCCGCCAAAGCAGGCCATGGCATCATCATTCTAACCGACCGGGCAATTTCCCCCGGCCGAGCGCCATTGCCGGGCCTGCTGATGATCGCCGCCGCGAACAATCACTTGATCCGCGAAGGCCAGCGGTTCTCAACGTCCCTCATTCTTGAAACCGGCCAAATCGCCTCCTCTCATCATTTAGCTACTGCGCTCGGCTTTGGCGCGTCGGCTATTGCCCCGCTATCCGTCTATTGGCGCGCTACTGAAAAGTTTTCAGATAATCCACAAGCGGCAGTCCAAAACTTTATCAAAGCAGGCAATAAGGCGTTGATGAAAACCATGGGGAAAATTGGACTGTGTACGGTGGAAAGTTATATTGGTGGTGAATTTTTTGAACCAAACTTTCTCAATACCGATGACCCTGCCTTGAAAGATTTCTTCCCTAATATGGTCAAAACAGTTGGCGGCGTTGGGTTGCAAACCATAACCGGCTCCTCTGCCGCATGGCACAAACGCGCCACACAGATTAGCACGGCAGCAGAAATTCCAATTCTTGGATTATTCAAAGAACGGGCCGAAGGCGCTGGCCATTCCTATGGCACCACGGCGATCCGCGGTTTCGTCGACATGACCGAAGAAGACATCGCCATCACAGGACGCTCGCCAACAAAAGAGGCTCATGCAAATGAGAGCGCTTTGCGGTTACTCACTGTCACCGGGCTTGAGGATGCTTATGGAATGAGCGTTGAAGATTATAAAGATACTGGCTTCGATGTCTTAACCCCGGTCCAAATCAATCAATTTACCATTACCCAACGGTATCGCGATTTCTCCCTAAACTTGACCGAAGAGCGCAAACAACGCCCGGCCGCCTTGCGCGATGTCATCGGCTTTCCAGCGGATATGGTGTTCGCGCAAAAGGAAGACGAGTTCCTCAAAGCCCTTAACAAATTTGACTTTCGGGGCAATGATAGTTTTCACGTTAGCGGCCTTGATTGCCAGAAAAGGAATGACGCTCTGTTCAGCCTATCCTTAGTTGGTTCCTTAAATACCGATTATCGCCGCCTGACAGAGTTAAAAAAATCCATCGTCACACGCTTTGGCAACGATATTATCCAGATCGATCAATCTGATAATATGCTCCACGTTACGACAAAACCATCAAGCGATGCCTATTTTTTCTTTTCCCGAATTGAACCAACCCCAAGCTCTGTGTCATTGGATGATATTCAGTCTGCAGCTGATATCTGCAAATGTTTTGCCTCCGGCGCGATGAGCCATGGTGCACTGGTCGCCCCGGCCCATGAGGCGGTCGCCCATGGCATCAATATGGTCGGCGGTCTGTCAAATTGCGGCGAAGGCGGCGAGAGCCAAAGCCGGTTTGGCACGATACGAGCGAGTAAAATAAAACAATTAGCCTCTGGCCGGTTTGGCGTCTGGGCCGGATATCTGGCTGATCCGATGCTCGAAGAATTAGAGATTAAAATCGCCCAAGGCGCAAAGCCCGGTGAAGGCGGTCAATTGCCTGGGCCCAAAGTCACGGTTGATATTGCCGCAGCACGGGGCGGCACGCCAGGGGTTGAATTGATCAGCCCACCACCACATCACGATACTTACTCGATTGAAGACCTAGCGCAATTAATCCATGACGCCAAAGCAGCCAGAGTGCGCGTGGTTGTCAAACTCGTATCCTCCGAAGGCATCGGCACTATCGCTGTCGGCGTTGCCAAGGCTGGGGCGGATGTGATCAATGTCGCGGGCAATACCGGCGGCACTGGCGCGGCAGCTGTTACATCGCTAAAAAATACCGGCCGTGCAGCGGAAATTGGCATTGCCGAAGTCCATCAAGCCTTGTGCCGCAATGGCATTCGCCAAAAAATCACCTTGCGCTGTTCTGGCGCTCATCAAACCGCCAGTGATGTTGTCAAATCGGCCCTCCTGGGGGCGGATAGTTTCGAATTTGGCACCACAGCCTTGATGATGCTGAAATGCGTCATGGCAAAAAATTGTAATATCAAATGCCCCGCTGGGCTGACCACTAATCCGGAAGTCTATGATGGCGACCCGCGCGCTTTTGCCCAATATCTGATGAATATTGCGCATGAGACCCGCGAAATTTTGGCCCGGCTCGGTCTAACATCTTTGAACGAGGCGCGTGGGCAAAGCGATATGCTGCATTTAATCGACCACCCAAGAACAGTCGGCGAACTCGACTTAACCAAGATGCTGCATAAAACCAGCGCGCAAAATGTCGCTCATCCGGTCTTTGTTGAGGGTGAGTTTGCGATTGATGACAAATTGATCATTGAAGTCAAAGAACAGATCTTTAGCCAGGGAAAAACCAGCATCAGCTTTGATGGCCCTGATCTGACATTGAGCAATCTCGATAAAAGCGTTGGCGCGCAGCTTTCGATAGATATCGAACGAGCTCTCAATCATGAGATGGATGACCCCAACGCAATCCCGGCTGTGCGCTGTGATAGTAATGGCCGCTATTTCCTCGATGGCGATACAATCACCATCCGCACGACCGCCTCAGCGGGCCAGAGCTATGGCGCGTTTGGCGTTGACGGGATTGTGTTCCACCATAAAGGGACGTGCAATGATGGTGTTGGCAAAGGGCTTTCAGGAGCGACCATCGCGGTTCAATCCCCCGGCGGGGGCGGCACGACACAAGGAACAAATGTTTTAATCGGTAATTTTGCTTTATTCGGCGCGATGGGCGGTAAACTGTTCATTGAAGGAGAAGCCGGGGACCGCTTTGCGGTGCGCAATTCTGGCGCGATCGCCGTGGTCGAAGGCCTTGGCGATTTTGCTTGCGAATATATGACCAATGGCACGGTGCTAAATCTTGGCGGATTTGGCAAGGGCTGGGGCAATGGCATGTCCGGTGGCTTTGCTTATCAATATGACCCGGAAGATAAATTGGCTTTAAAATATAGCCGCGATGCAATCGACCTTCTGCCCCTGACTGAAGCCGGTATGGAAATCCACCATGATGCAATTCGCGATTTACTGGCCCAGCATATTGCGCATACCGGATCAGCCAAAGCGCGAAGCATTCTCGATAATTGGCAATGCGAGCAAGAGTATTTCAAAGTCGCCAGGCCGCTGCCGCTGATGGCGCTTCAGG
>JAZGEB010000307.1:0-6405 GCA_036478515.1 Parvularculaceae bacterium
TTGAAAATCAGGTGACCATACATCGCTCCCATAAATGCAAACGGGATCGCGGTCATGATCAAGATCGGCTGGGTATAGGAGCCAAAGGCGATGGCGAGGGTCATATACATCGCGAAAAAGGCGATCAGATAGAGCCGGGTGATCTCGGCGTTAAATTCTTTTTGCTCTTTATCGCCGCCGCGGTCCCGGCTGGCGACGCCTGGATGGCGCTGTTTCCATGTCGGGATATAAGTCTCGTTAAAAGCCTTTTTGATCGCGGTGGCGTCTGCGCCTTCGCGGATTTCGGCGCTGACATACGCAGAGCGTTTTCGGGCAAAGCGCTGAATGCGTTCGACCGCTGGCGCATAAGAAATTTCTGCGACCGCCAATAAAGGAACCTCGCGACCATCAGCCGTCCGTATCCGGAATGAGTTGAGGGAGTTGAGGCTTTCACGGGTTTTCTTGGGGTAGCGGACCATCACCCGGACGTCTTCGCCTTCCCGGGGCAAGCGCTGGACTTCTTGGCCATAATAGGCTTGGCGCACTTGCCGTGTGACCTCAGCCAGACTGAGGCCAAAGCGTTCGGCGCCTGGTTTTAGATTGACCCGGATTTCATCGGTGGCCGAGGTCAGGCTGTCTGAAACATCAAAAACGCCATCAATACTGCGCAAATGCGCTTTCATGTCTTCGGCGGCAAGCAGCAGATCTTCGAGACTGTCTGCTTCAATGCCATAAAAAATACCGGTCCAATTCTGATTGATCGTATAGTTAAAGTTCATCGATTCAGCATCGGGAATTTCGCCGATCAGCTCTTGAAAGCGCTCGGCAATGGTTTGCATTTTCATCGTCCGGTCATCGGCGCCGACGACGTTTAAAAACGCAAAAACATTGTCATCATTGGCTTCGATATAGATATTCTCGATAACGTCTTCGCCGCCATTTGCTTGTTTCATCTCTTGTTTGAGTTGGGCGTATGCGGTGTCGACAATATCATAGATCTGTAGATTGCGTTTATAAGGTGTGCCTTCGCGCGGCTCGATTGAGATGAACATGAAGGTGCCTTCGATGTTCGGCATGAACGCCGCTTTGATCCACCCTTGAGCCATCAGTGCAATGCTAAGCGCGAAGAATCCGATGAAAATGGTAATGGTAAAATAGCGCAATTTTAGCGATAGGCTAATAAGCGGCTTGTAGACATTATTGGCTAATCCGATCATTCCGCCGGAAAACCCGCGTTGGAGCTTGTAGAAAAGGCTATTTTTGTTTTCCGGTTTCAGGTGCGACAAATGCGACGGCAAGATCAGGAATGATTCGATCAAGGAGAACGCCAGCGCAAAAATGATCGTGTAGGTCAGGTGTTTTAAAAATTGCGATGCTTCACTGCTGATAAAAATAAACGGCAAGAACGCAATCATCGTCGTGATCACCGCAAAAAACACCGGCTTTGCAACCAGCTGGGTTCCGGCAATCGCCGCATCAAGGCCGGTTTTACCGCGCTCAACCTGGCGGTGAATACTTTCTCCGACCACAAGGGCGTCATCGACAATAATCCCGAGCACCAAAAGCAAGCCAAACAAGGACAGGAAGTTTAATGTCACGCCAGTGGCAGGCAGGAAAATGAAGGCCCCAAGGAAGGAAATAGCAATGCCACCAGCGACCCAGAATGCGACCGTTGGGCGCAAGAACAAGGCCAGCACGATCAGCACAAAGACCAGTCCGACAATAGCATTGTTGCGGACCAGAGAAATATTGCTCTCGAAAAATTCCTTGGCATCCATCCAAATTTCAAGGGTCACCCCTTCTGGCAATTCACTTTGGGTTTCTTCGACCCATTTATTGACTGTGTCTGATAACTCGACGAGATCATATTCAAACGGCGCGGACAGCGCGATCATCAAGCTTTCGCGACCGTTCATCCGGCCAAATTCATTGCGGTCGACAAAGCCATCAATAACCGTGGCGACATCGCCAACTCGGATCGCTGAGCCATCAGAATTTTGCCGAACAATGATTTGTTCAAAATCGGCTTTGGTATCAGCCAGATTGCGCACCGCAAGGGGGATGTTACCGGTCTCGGTTTTGACCGTGCCAGAGGAGCCATTGAGCGAGGAATTGGCGATTGCCCGGGAGACATCATCAAAGGTCAGGCCAAAGCGACGAAGTGATTCTTCCGAGACTTCGATCGAGACTTCTTCGCTGCGCAGGCCCCAAATTTGGATATTGGCGGTGGCCCCGGGCAGAGAGCCGAGTTGATTGCGAAATTCTCGCGCCATGCGGGAGAGGCGGCGCTCGCCGATTTCGCCGGACAGCGTCATGAACATGACATTTTCTGTGCTCGCCATGCGCCGGACAATTGGCGGGAAAGCGCTCGGGGGGAACGTGCTGATGCCATCAACGCGGTTTTTAACCCGGTTGATGAAGTCGGTCATATCCGTACCGGATTTAGCCCGCAGGATGATATTGCCAAAGCCCTCAGCGGCGATGCCGGAAATTTCATTGATGCCATCAAGATCGGCAACGGCTTCTTCAAGGCGCAGAACAATTTGTTCTTCAACTTGCTTGGGATCAGCGCCGAGCCAGGACACAGTGATTTGCACAGAGTTGCCGGCCACGGAGGGGAAGTTTTCGCGATCAATATTGCGATAGAACATGCTACCGACGATCAATATGGCGATCATCAGGAGGTTAGCTGCGACCTTATTGCGCGCCCACCACTCGATCATCCCGTTCATTGCTGGCCGCCTGGCGCGGTGCTTGGCGTGTCGGCAATGGTGGTTTCTGTCTCTTCTTCTTCATTATCATTGTCTTCATTGTCATTGGCAGAGAGTGCCTTTTTGGCAGGCTTGGTTTTGAAAATCTTTTTGCCTTTTGCATCCAGCGGGGTCACTTCTTCGCCGGGGCCAATCCCGGAGAGCCTCGACGTGATCACCAGATCACCTTCTTCTAAGCCAGCTGTCACGATGACGCCGCGCTCGGTGATTGCGACAACAGTGATTTGTTTTTCAACCACCACCAAATCATCATTGACGATAAACACCGTGCCTTGGCCAGATAGCGCAATGCGCGGCAAGACCACGGCTTTTGCAAATTGCGCACCTTCAATTTCCGCAGAAACAAACAGGCCAACGGCGAGGGGAAAGCCATCATCTGACCCGGCGCCGTAAGGGTCTTTCACCGCTGCAATCGCAGAAATCTGTCTTGTCCCGGGATCATAAGCAGCATCGGTGCGAACGATTTGCCCAGCCCATGTGTGGTTGGCTCCAGCAACACTCGCGCTTATGATCACATTTGGACCCGGTGTCGTCTTGGTACTGACAAAGGCAATCGGCAGCCCGAGTTTGGACAGATCATTGTCACTCATCGGCAACCGAATTTCAGCAACATCGGTTGCGAATATCCGAGCAATGCCAAAGCCGGGGCTGACGAATTGACCAAGATCTGCCATCCGGCTGCGGACCCGGCCGGTGAAGGGTGCTTTGATGGTGGTGCGCGAGAGGTTCAATTGCGCATTGCGCAAATTGGCTTTCGCCGCATCAAAATTTGCTTTTGCTTGCGCCAGTTGAGGTTCCCGCAAGGTCAAGGAGGAGGGCGTCTCGCCGCTTTGCAAACCGCCAAGTTCTTCCCAGTCGCGCCGGGCCAATTCTGCTTCGGCCTGTTCCAGACGAAAGCCTTGTTCGGCCTGCGCGACTTGCGCTCTGGCTTGAGCCACGGCGACGCGGTAATCTGCATCTTCGATTTTGATCAGGGTGTCGCCCTTGGTGATGATCCCGCCATCAATGAAATTGTCAGAGACTTTCACCACCTTGCCGCCGACTTGGGTGGTCAGATTAATCTCGGTGCGGGGCTTCACTTCGCCTTGGGCATACGCGCTGAGGCGGATATCTTGATATTCAGCCGCTGTCACAAACACCGCGGGGTTGGTGACCACCGCTTGCTTTTGCTCTTGTTCCGGACGCATTTTGCCCATCAGGACAATGACCGCCGCAAAAAACACGATAATGGCTAAGGTGCCAAAGAGGACAAAAAATTTGCGTATCATGACTTAATTCTCCCACCAGAGACTTCGATAGAGGCGATTACTGGCGTAACCAGCGTTTGAACAAAGAGGCCCGCTTGCCCTCATCAAGGGTTTTTCCACCACTGGCCTGCATCGCGATTTTTTCCGGGCCGACATCGAATGTGCCGCCAAGAGCTAAAAACAAATCAGCCCGATTGGTCAGCTGGTCGCGCTGGGCAGAAATATAAGCGCTTTCCGAGCGGATCCGACGTTGCTGGGCATCGATTAGATTGAAAATGGTACGGGTACCGGAGAGATATTGCTTCTCGGTCAATTTCTCAGAGGCGACCGCTTCTTCAAAAGCAAGGCGCAGGGCTTGCACTCTGGCATCGAGTAAATCTTCAGCGGAAATCGCGTTTTCAACGTCGCGATAAGCAGCCAGCACATCGCCGACATAAGTGTGGACTGCCCCTTCGGCAGTGGCCGCTTGCGCTTTCGAGCTGGCCCGCAGACGCCCACCTTGGAAGATCGGCTGGACCAAAGACCCAACTAAAGAATTGACCATATCATCAAGGTCAAAAATATCGTTAAAATTACCCGATGTCACATCGCCGGATTGGCGCAAAGTCAAACGCGGCAACAGCGCTTTTTGAGCTTCGCGAGCGGCCAGCCCAGAAGCCTCTAAGCGCTTGGCGGAAGCGATCAGGTCAGGCCGGCGGGTCAGAATATCGGCTGGTTGGCCGAGCCCGATCACCGCGCCAGTGTCACTTAAGAGAGGCGCAATAGTTGGAATTTTATCAATCGCTTCCAGTTCATTGCTCGGATATCGCCCGAGCAAAACTTCAAGGCCGCGAGCGATCTCTTGCTGGGCTTGCTGACGGCTGATCAAGCTGGCCTGCGACGAGGCCAGAGAAGAGCGTGCGAGGCGCACATCTAGGCTCGAGGAGACGCCGCGTTGATAGCGCCGCTCGGTGATATTGAGATTGGCTTTGCCGCTATCAACATCGCGTTCTGACAATTCGCGCTGCAGTCGTGCCTCGACCAACTGATACCAAGTTCTGGTCACGGCTCCGGCAATCGAGAGCCGCGCCGCGTCGAAATCAGCTTGCACAGCGTCGGCGCTTTTATAGCTTGAGCGTGTGCTGTCGGTGAGGCGTCCCCACAGATCAGCTTCCCAATTAATCTCGCCGCCAAGGCCATAAGAAGAGCCGCCGGGGCTGGTAAAGGTCGCGTCGCGTTCAGAGCCGGTAATGCTGATTCCGATGGTTGGCAGCAGGCCGGATCGGGCAATCACCGCTTGTTGCCGGGCGGCTTCGACCCGGGTCGCGGCTGCGCCGAGGTCATTATTATGGTTCATCGCTTCGGCCACGAGGGTGACCAGCATCGGGTCATTGAACGTCTCAACCCAATTTAAGGGTAGACCCGCATCGGATGATGTTGCGCCGGTCAGGTTGGCACTGCTCCAGCTTACCGGCATGCTTAGTCCGGTGAGGGACTTGTTCGCTGAGACAGAGGCGCAGCCTGCTGTGCCTGCGAGCAGCGCTGCCATCGCGCAACCAGTTAGGGCTTGGAAACGGCGATAAGGGGCGTTTCCAGTACGTCGTTGATTATTTCTCATTCCCCAAAACCCTTGGTTATTGTCGCAACAAGCAATTGCACGCGCGAAATCCGCTCTCATTTATATAGGCACGATAAACTGACCTATTGGTCAACTAAAATGCCCTTAATGATCGCATTGCTATGCCGGAGATTTAGCGCCGTTGCCAACGTGTCTTTTGGGAGAGTTACCACATGTTCGGTGAATAGGACATGAAAGGCCTGAGCTTTGGCCATCGTGACACTGATGCTGCTGTGTTAAATCCAGTAATATCAATGCGATGCAAGCATAGCCCCCTAGTGTGACGCGACATTACCGGAACATTAAATTTTCACCTATGTCGCTGGCATGGGATATCTGTACATCGCCAGTGACGGTGGGAACTGACCCACTTTGATGAAAGCCGTGGCAAATTGACCACAGTTATGTGCCTCACGGCGCGAACGACCAGCTCCGGCCGGGCGCTTCGCAGGGGGCCGTGGTCATGCCAATTCATCAAGATTTACATCCAGCACCGTCTCCCCGGCGTAGGCCGGGGTCCATCGCTGTTAACGCCGCCCGCTAGCTCGTCCAAGCTGGGCCCCGGCCTTCGCCGGGGCTGCGCCATAGGGTTATATACCTCATGGGCCTAAGGCTCTAAAAGTAACGCGAGCCGTAGCCACGGCTCCGGGCGGTTAGCCCGCCCATGGGTCGGTGCTCTTTCGCGCTGTGAGCTAAATAATGGAGGCACCACCCGGAATCGAACCGGGGTACACGGATTTGCAATCCGCTGCGTCACCACTCCGCCATGGTGCCTCATGAGAGTGGAAATGTGCTCATAGCCCGGCAGTTC
>JAZGEB010000308.1:0-2574 GCA_036478515.1 Parvularculaceae bacterium
AATTTTGAAAGAGCCGCCGAAATCATGGACGAAATCGCCGAGCTGACCCCAACTTTCGCCAATGTCTCCCATTCAAGGCTTGATGCCAGCGGCTCGGTGCAATGGCCGTGTAATGACACCGCGCCAACGGGCACCCCGATCATGCATGTCGATGGATTTGTCCGGGGCAAAGGCTTGTTTGTCGAAACCGAGTATGTGCCGACACCGGAAAAAACCAACCGTAAATTCCCGCTGATCCTCACCACCGGCCGCATTCTAACCCAATATAATGTTGGTGCCCAAACCCGGCGAACCGAGAATAGTGATTGGCATGAAGAAGATGTTCTCGAAATTCATCCAGCAGATGCTGAAAGTTATGGCGCGCGCGATGGCGATTGGGTCAGCGTCAAAAGCCGCAAAGGCGAGATCACACTGCGGGCGAAAATTTCCACGCGTATGGCCCCCGGCGTGGTCTACACAACCTTCCATCACCCCGAAACCGGGGCCAATGTCGTGACCACCGAAAATGCTGACTGGGCGACCTCCTGCCCGGAATATAAAGTCACCGCTGTCGCCGTCACCCCAGCCAATCACCGCTCCACCTGGCAAAAAACCTATACTGAAACAACACCAAAAATGCGCCGCATCCAACCCCGCGACATTGACGAGCCGGTAAAATAAATGGGCCCTAAAATTAATAAAACTGGTTCTGCGCCAGCAACAAATTGCGCCGTACGGATCAACGACACCAAAACATGGCGGGTACCAGAAGAAACCCCGGTCGCATTTATCTATAATGGCCGCAATTTCGCGGTGATGTTAGCCACACCAGATAATCTCGAAGACTTTGCCATTGGTTTTTCGATCACGGAACGCATTGTCGATCGCCTCGACGACATCACTGAAATTGACATTGTCCAATCTCCTATTGGCATTGACCTGAAAATTAAAATTGCGCCAGACGCCCTCACCCGCCTCGATATTCGCCAACAACGACGCAATCTTGTTGGCCGCGCCGGCTGCGGTGTCTGCGGGATTGAAAATGCAGATGTGTTTTTTGAAAAACTCCCCTTAGTTGCCCCCGCGCCGGTGACCATTGCGCAACAAGTTTTGACAAAGGCACTCGGTGAATTTTCAAATCATCAAATATTAAATGAAACGACTAAAACAGTTCACGGTGCCGCTTTTGTCTCGCCGCTGGGTGAATTTATCAGCGTTCGCGAAGATGCCGGGCGGCACAATGCGCTTGATAAGGTGTTGGGCAGTTGCATCTTGCGTGCGAGAGATATGACCACCGGGTTTATCATGATGTCGAGCCGATGCTCTTATGAAATTGTCGAAAAGGCCGCCCGCTGCGGGATCAAAGCTGTCGCCTCAATTTCAGCGCCCACCGCCTTCGCCATCCGCAAAGCGGACGAGGCCAACATTGCGCTGTACGCCCGAGACGGAAACAGCTTTGTCGCCATTGGAAATCTTGATCACGAGACGAATTTCGTAACCGATCTCGATACAGAGTAAAGGCGACAAATTTGATGGTAACGCCTCTTACACTCATGCTCTCATTGCTATTTTTGGCAACCGCTTTACTCTATAGCACGGCAGGGTTTGGCGGCGGCTCGACCTATACCGCTCTTTTGGCGCTCAATAATGTCGATTATGCGATGATCCCGATCATTTCGCTGATCTGCAATATCATCGTCGTTGCTGGCAATGTCGCCTTTGCTCATGCTCATAAGTTACTGAGCCTTTCGAAAGCGCTGCCGCTGATCTTACTCTCAGCGCCGTTGTCTTTTCTGGGGGGCTTAGTGGTTATTTCTGAAACATACTTCCTCGCTCTGCTTGCGATCATGTTATTTGCATCTGGCATGCGAATGCTGTTGAAGCAAGCACCTTCGACTGATCAAGCGCTCCCTCATCGGACAAACCATGCCCTCTCGCTCGCCATCGGTGGCAGCTTGGGATTTATCTCTGGCGTTGTCGGCATTGGCGGCGGAATTTTTCTCGCGCCAGCGTTGCATTTTCTAAAATGGGAGACGCCAAAAAAAATCGCCGCTTTGTGCAGCTTGTTTATTCTAGTCAATTCGGTATTTGGTCTCGCCGGGCAATTATCTAAACGCGCCGCGAGCGGCGACCTGGCGGCAAGCCTCGGGGACATTGCCAGCTTCTGGCCGCTCTGCCTTGGCGTTTTGATCGGCGGCTTTGTCGGTCGACGGGTCAGTTTCAAAATGTTTTCGCCAGCGATGATCAACCGCGTGACCGCCCTATTGATTTTATTTGTCGCTATGCGTTTAGCGCTGAGACTATTGGTACCCGCATGAGATCGCCAACGCGGTGTTAAAATTTTGCGCCCAAGGAAACCCATAATTTTTGCGTATCTGTGGCATGCCCATCAGCATTATAATCTGCAAATTTCAAGCTTGCATAATAATGCTTAGCGAACTTCTTAGATACTTGCAGATCAATTTCAATGCCATAATCGCCGCCAGTATCAGCGCTGAAATCATGATAGACGGCATCAAATTTCAACCCTTTGAACGGGCCATCCATATCGATGACATAGGACAGCGAGCCATAAAAATCTTCCAAACCACCGGC
>JAZGEB010000309.1:0-3204 GCA_036478515.1 Parvularculaceae bacterium
ACTGACAGCTTGATCAGATTGCTGACTATCCAGCAAGGCCTCGACAGCATGGTGCTGGCGCATCACATCTGCTTCAACTTTGACCGCCTCGCCCATCTCAGCCTCCTATTTGCCAAATCTTAACCGCCGGCAAATAATGGCGGCCATTTGCAAATATATGGTTAATCGAAATTAACTGTTTGACCCAGCCAATCCGAGCAGCCCGAGCAGGGGTGCAAATCCGCTGGCAATATTGATATTTTGCACCGCTTGGACCGCCGCTCCTTTCAAGAGATTGTCGCCAACGCTGACAATCACCGCGCCATAGCCATCTTGCGTCATCTCAAATCCGCCAAGGATCGCCCCCGGCTGACCAATGCTGTCTTTCAATGTCGGCGGCGCATCTTGAACTTGGATCAAATCATGTGATCGGTAGATTTCGCGATATAGATCAATCAGTTGATCGCGCGAAATTTGTGTCTTAAACCTAAGATGCACACTCACCAGAAGGCCGGAAAAAGCCGGATGCACATGCGGCGTAAACCGCACTTCATGGCCTAAATGGTAAGCGATTTCCTGCTCATGAAGATGACCGGTCAGCTGATAGGGAATTAAATTATCAGCCAGATTGTCCAAATCATTCATTGGCCCCGGCGTGGTGCCCGCACCAGAATAGCCAGAAACCGCAAAAATACTCGGGGGCTGTCCGAGGCCAATTTTTTCCAGCGCGGGAAAAATCGCCAATTGCGCCATGGTTGCATAACAACCTGGATTTGCAATTCGCCGGGTACTCGCCAGAGCTTGTTTGTCAGCGTAAAGTTCCGGCAAGCCATAAGCCCAGCCATTGGTAAAACGGTAATCCGCAGACAAATCAATAATCAGACTGTTCGGACAATGCTCTTCTAAGGCTGCCACGAAAGGCGCTGCCAGTCCGTTGGGCAGGCCCAGAACGATAATATCTGCTTTGCGCTTTGCTGCCGGTTGCGGCGTTAGCGCCTCGATCGTCAAATCCCCTGCTTTACTGGCCAAGGTTGAAACTGGTTGACCAGCTAAGTCGCGCGAAGACGCAAAGACAAGTTTTAGGGTTGGATGGCCGGCAACAAGCCGCAACACTTCGCGGCCAACAAACCCACGCACACCGATCAGGCCGAGGCTCAACTGCCCGGTCATGACGTAAAACTCTCCGGCAAAGCGCTAATTTCTGCAACAATCGGCGCGGCTTTAGCCAGTGTGATATCTCCATGCCAAAACACAGTCCACTCCCCATCGCGCAGCGACCCAGTGGCCATATTGCGATAAAATTCAGTAAACCCATTATCGTTCCGGGAGCGGAGGAAAAACACAGGGTGCCGTTGCGTGATATTTTGCCACACTGTCTTGGCCAGGCCCTCGCCTCTTGCGCTTTCACAAACGGCAAACTTATCGAGATAAGCTGCTCCGCTGGCCAGCTTGGTCACCACCGCAGCGATGCGATATTCTTCGCTGACAAAAACGTTCAGCAAATCTACCCCCGGCCACCAGTCCGATTTCAGACCGCGGCCAAATGCCGCTTCAATCAAATCACTGAGCCGCGCCACATCAACCCCCGTCTTGTCGCCCATTTGCAAGACCAATTCGCCGCGCCGGACATTGGTCCCGGCCCCGCCATGGGTAAACAGCTCACGGATTAACTGCGCCGGGTTGGTAATAGAGATGGAGCTTTCCAGCGGTAAATTATCAAGCAGGCGTTTAATCTCCTGCAATTTTAGCTTCATCCCGGAGTGAACCCAAGGCTCGCTCATCATGGCTGCAAAATCCATTTTCAAATTAATGCTGTCAATAATTTCGCCATCACCGCCGAGCAATCCGCCGACACCGGTGAGAAACACAATCTTCATCGGTTGCAGTCCATGGACCAACGCTGCGACCACCGCATCACCATTGATATTCACCAACTGGCCGCCCGGCGCGACCCCAAGACAAGTCATGATCGGGATCGCTCCAGAACGGATTACCGAGCGAATTGATTGATCTTGGATCGCTTCTGCTTCGCCGACAAAACCAAATTTTTCCCGGTCCTTAAACCGCGCTTCGATCACCCCGGCATGGACGGAATGCGCCTCAACCCCATGACGGCGCACCGCTTCGACCAATTTGAGGTTGGTTTGCAAAAACACTTTGCGGGCCACATCGAGCACTTCTGGTGTGGTCACACGCAAGCCATCAATTTTTGTCGTGGTGATATTTTTTGCGGTTAAAGCCCGGTCCAATTGCGGCCCGCCCCCATGGATCACAACCGGGGTCAAACCGACTTGGTGCAAAAAAGCCAAGGCCGCCGCGGTTGCCTCCAGCTCCTCGTCAATAATCGCGCCGCCAATTTTAATCACGGCGAAGCGATCCTTGGCCCCGGCAAAGCGCTGCAAATAAGTGCGCACTTCTTTCGAGCCGCTCATATGCGACATCAATTGGACAATCATATCGCGGGTCGAGGCAGGAGCGGTCATGGGGTAAAGCCGGGTTTTCAGTAAATCAACGCTTCTTATACGGCGGGCCGTCAGCCAAACAAAGCGCTAAGAACGCCTTCGAGCGCGCTCCTCGCTCAGGTTAGTTTCAGTTTTTGGCGGTTGAACACGTTCAACACCATGGTCAAATCCTGGCCCCGTTTCAACGTCTGCCCGGAGGCATGAACAACCGCAAATTGGCCTTGTTTACGCGCGAGCTTGGGCTGCTTTTCAATACGATAGAGCGGCGCTTCTGAAGCTCGACGAAAAACGCTGAACACTGCCCGTTCTGGCAGCATATCGACCGCATAATCTCGCCAATCTCCAGCCGCAACAAAGAAGCCATAGAGAGAGAGGATTTGCTCAAATTCAGGCCGGGTAAAACAAACCGGGTCTGGCTTGCGTTTTTTCGCCTTAAATGGCGTCACTGGATTACTGGATGACATCGGGTTAAAATACCATGCTCACGAGAGCTGGCAAGGCTTGGCGGCTGTTTGGTCGAGAAAATCCCGTTAAAAGAGAGCCCCAAATAGCCGCGCCCCAATCAGGCGTCATTTAGAGCCAGAATAACCGACCAACAAGCCGCTAATCTTCATTTACCCACAAATCGCCACATTTCGCCCGCTTCTCTGCCTGAATTGGAGCGCTTTTATAGCCTCATCAGACGGGCGCATTTCAATCACCGGTTTATTTGCCCCCCAGCCCCCGGCGGCAGAAATTGTCCGTCTGATGCTTCTCCTTTTTT
>JAZGEB010000310.1:0-4834 GCA_036478515.1 Parvularculaceae bacterium
GTCACATCTGCACCCCGGCGAATGTCGCCAGCATGATCCATCGGATCACCGTCAAGATGTTTAATGGACAAGGAGATACGCTCTTTATTCGGATCAACATCCAAAATCTTGGCTTTGACAACCTGACCTTTTTCATAGTCCTTGATCGCTTCGTCACCAGATTTGTCCCAATCGAGGTCTGACAGGTGAACCATGCCATCCATGTCATCGGTAATACCAACAAACAATCCAAACTCGGTGATGTTTTTAATCTCACCTTCAACGATTGAATCAACCGGGTGTTGTTCAGCAAAGTTTTCCCAAGGATTATCAGCACACTGCTTGAGACCAAGTGAAATACGGCGCTTGGTTTCATCAACTTCCAGAACCATCACGTCAACTTCTTGCGAAGTGGCAACGATTTTGCCGGGGTGAACATTCTTTTTGACCCAGCTCATTTCTGAAACGTGAACGAGGCCTTCAATGCCATCTTCCAGTTCCACAAACGCACCATAATCTGTGATGTTGGTGACTTTACCCTTGAATCTAGCATCGAGCGGATATTTCGCCGCAACACCTTCCCATGGATCTGGGGCCAGCTGTTTCATGCCGAGGGAAATACGGTGGGTTTCTGGATTGATCTTGATGATCTGAACCTGAACCGTATCGTTGACATTAATTACTTCTGACGGATGGTTGACCCGGCTCCAACTCATATCGGTAACGTGCAACAGGCCATCAACGCCCGGCGCAAGTTCGACGAATGCACCGTAATCGGTGATGTTCTTGACGATGCCTTCGCGCTGATCGCCTTCGGTCAGATCTTTGACCACTTCTTGGCGGTGCTCGGCTCGGTCTTCTTCCAGAATGGCCCGGCGAGAGACGACGATATTGCCCCGGCGCTTGTCCATTTTGAGGATTTTGAACGGCTGGGTAATATTCATCAACGGCGCGGCATCGCGCACCGGACGAATATCAACTTGCGAGCCAGGCAGGAATGCCACAGCACCATCGAGGTCGACCGTAAAGCCGCCTTTAACGCGATTAAAGATCACGCCATCGACCCGATCTTCGGCTTCAAAGTTACCTTCAAGACGGGCCCACGCTTCTTCGCGGCGCGCCTTTTCACGGGAAATCACGGCTTCGCCAAGGGCATTTTCCACGCGCTCGACATAGACTTCGACCGTATCGCCCACGCTCAGACCGTGTTCTTGGCCGGGCATGGTAAATTCTCTAAGGGGGACGCGGCCTTCCATTTTCAGGCCGACATCAATGATCGCCATGTCTTTTTCGATACCCGTTACGGTACCTTTTACTACGGTGTCTTCAAAGCTCTGCTTACCAACAACAGAAGCTTCAAACATTTCGGCAAAATCATCGAGGGATGGGTTGAGTGATTCAGACATGCTTGTCTGGTCTCCAATTCGTAAAAAAGCTATATGCCATCCGGTTAGTCCGGCGGTCTTCCCATCTCTCGTCTCGCCCAATGCGAAAACGGAGAACAGGCGGTTAGCTACAAGTCAAAAATGGTGAAAACCTATTTTGCGGGACCACACACAAAAACGGGACAGATCAAGCAGATCAGCCCGGGCCCGCCACAATAACACTCTCGCCGCGAATGCTGGGGCTATACGCTTATAAAGCAAGCGGGGCAAGGGGGGGATAAAATCAGTGAATATATCTTGTGCTGGCCGATTTGATGACCCACCATGGCTTATGCTGCATTTTCGTATCTTCGCTATTCTGGCAAGCGCTTTGGCCCTGACTGCCTGCACCACCTATGACGCGGACAGAACCGAACAGCCAGCCCGCGAAATGCAAGCTGGAGGCGGCTTAGATGTACTGCATAACGCGGTGTCGATTAAGCCCAGCCTGACCACAAATACGATCATTGGCGATCAAACCATTACCGCCCGTATCGATCGAACATTAACCACCCACCTCACCTTCCCGCTCACAACCCATAAAATCACCTCCGCCCACCTCACTGGACAGGTGGTGACGCCGCTCATCGGTGGTGGCGAGATGCGGATTGTCTTGCCTGACCGGAGCTCGGGCAATAACACAGATATAGTGACCCTTGAATTGACTTATACAGCCACCCCAAAGCGCGGCTATCAGATGAAGGATGCGAGCCTCTATACAAGCTATTTTGCCTGTGACTGGATGGTCTGCCGACAAGAGGTTTTGGGCGACAAAGCGACCATCGACCTGGAGATTATTCTCCCTCGGCAAATGACCACTATCGGCCCCGGCCAACTCATTCGCGACCATCCCCTCAAGACCGGCGGCCACAGCTATGTATGGCACCAGACAAAAGCGACCTCGTCTTATCTTTATGCCTTCGCGGTGGGGGACTTCACCATCGTCGAGGACCGCCACGCAACTGGTCAATTGCGCTATATGAGCGCGATCGCAAACCACCAAGAATTGCAGCGTCTATTTGCACCGACACCAAAGATGGTGGCATTTTTTGCAGCCAAAGCAGGCACACCACTACGCCATCCTTATACCCAGCTATTCGTCGATGGCAGGGCAGCGCAAGAAGCATCAACTCATTCCCTTATAGGCCGTCAGTATCTCGAGCCATCCCTAAATGATCCCCAAGAAGACTGGCTTATCGCCCATGAATTGGCGCATCAATGGTGGGGTAATTCAATCACGTGTACTGACTTATCAGCGTTTTGGCTCAATGAAGGCGTGACCGTTTTCATGGTTGCTGCTTGGAAAGAACATCGTTGGGGCCGTGACGCTTATGAGCGTGAAATGGCCGTCGCCCAAAAACGTTACGCCAGAGCCGTGGATACCGAAATGGATGTCCCGCTGAGCTATAAAGGACAATACCCGTCGCTTCGAATTCGCCGGGCCATCCAATATAGCAAAGGCGCGTTATTTCTCGACGCCTTGCGTACAGATTTGGGTGATGAGGTTTTCTGGCGGGGGCTGAAACATTATACCAAGACAAATATCGACAAGACTGTCACCAGCGCAGATCTACAAGCCGCTTTTGAAACCTCGAGCGGGCAAGATTTGAGCGGTATCTTTGCCCAATGGGTCTATTGACCTTGGCGCCGCGCGAGCGCCGCATCGACCATCCGGATTGAGCGGGCAACGACATCTTCGATACTCAATTTTGAGGTATCAAGAATTTCAGCATCTGCGGCGGGTTTGAGCGGGGCGGCGTTGCGACTAGAATCACGGGTGTCACGACGGCGTAAATCCTCGATCACTTGGGCGAGCGACAGGCTTGCATCCCGGGCGGATAATTCAACCCAGCGACGCCGAGCCCGCTCTTCCAAATCGGCCATAACAAACAGCTTTACCGAAGCATCGGGGCACACAACAGTGCCAATATCGCGGCCATCGAGCACCGCGCCGCGCACTTTGCCTTCATGAAAATGCGGTGGGTGCTTGGCAAAGTTTCGCTGAAAATCGAGCAGGGCCGCGCGAACTCCAGGGTCGGCAGCGACAATCGACGCGGCGCGGCCAATCTCCCCGGTGCGAATATCGTGACTTTCAATCCCCGACATATCCAGCTCACGGGCTGCTTTGACCGCCTCTTCAGAATTACGCGGATTGCCGCCTCGATGAAGTACGCTCCAGCCAACTGCGCGATAAAGCGCGCCGGTATCAAGATATGCCAGATCATAAAAATGCGCGAGCCGCCGGGATAAAGTCCCCTTGCCCGCTGCCGCTGGCCCATCTACAGCGATGATAATTGGCCCTGAAGCTAATGCATCCATGGGGTTGTATAAAGACGGGGATTGCCGCGAAGATCAAGAACAGATGTCTGGTTAAGACCGATGCATTTTAAAGCTCTCACACCAAGCAGGATTAGGCTTTGTCTCGGCTGGAGCGCCCTTGTTTTGATGATATGCGACAGGGTAGTAATTTTTAGCACCCTGTGTTAGCCTGGGCAAGCAAATCATGCCGAAATATCTGATACGAGGATGAGCCATTGCCTGCCCAAAACACCAAAAGCATCGCTTTGACCGCCCATTGGGGACGTTGGATCGACGACCTTGTCGAGAGTGGTGAATATCAAAGTGCGAGCGAGGTTGTCCGCGATGGTTTGCGAGCATTGCGCGACGGTCACGACCACAATGCGGCCCAGCTGGCCGAAATTCGCGCCCGAATAAATATGTCTCTGGATCAAGCTGATCGGAGAAATTACGCGGAAGGCTCAGGGGAGACAGCCGTACGGCGCGCACTTCAAACTGCACGCGATCAAGCAACCTCGTGAAACCTTGGCGATTAACGCCTCATGCAGAAGAAAGCCTGGTCGATATTTTAACCTGGACGATCGAAAATTTTGGCGACCGCCAAGCGCTTGCCTACCATGATGGATTAATTGCGAGGATCAATAAGCTGGCGAGCGGTGCAGCACCACACGCAAAAAGTTGCGCCCTATTGATGCAAGGACGCGCCGGGGCAGAAGCACTAACATATTACCATGAAGGTGGGCATTACATTATTATGCGCGACACAGATGAATTACTCGAAGTGTTGGCGTTTTTCCATCAAAACTCAAATCTTCCCAGCCATCTAGAAAAAATAAAGTAATTGTGAAGTGATAAGCCCTTCCCAATATCGCATATATCTTTTCCAATCAACCGAAAGCCCCTGCCATGACCCTTTCCCTTTATGACCTCTCTTTACCTGTTTTTGACCAAGCCTTGGCCAATCTCGACCATGTGCTGAAAAAGGGCGAAGCCCATGCCAAGGCCCACGACATTGCCCCGGAAGCTTTGCTGACCGCGCGATTATATCCGGATATGTTTACGTTGATCGGCCAAGTTCAGGTCGCAACATCGCTGGCGAAAAACTGCCCTTACCGATTGACCGGTACACAGCC
>JAZGEB010000311.1:0-3849 GCA_036478515.1 Parvularculaceae bacterium
GAATGGGGGAAGAAGGGTGACTTCCTCCTCCCGAAGCGGTCGGAGAGGTAAATCTGTCATCCCGGACGCCGATAGGCGAGCCGGGACCTGAGGCCCGCAGGTCAGACCGGGTCTTCGCCCGGGACGACACATGTACTCACCCGTTTGTGGGGCCCACTTACAAAGGAGGTGTCGAGCGCCAGCGAGACGGAAGGGGTCAGTGCTGAAGGGCGCGTGAGGAATATAAAAACCAATCCAGAGCCTATTCGTCGCCTTTTAAATTATGGCTTTTTAAGATGGCGAAGGGCGACAGGGTTGGTTGGTCGCTTGTGTCTTTCAAGGCTTCGCTGCCTTTTTTGCGGGGATAATCGACCATCGCCAGGGACACTTGATCGACTAACAAACCCGCGACATCAAGCACGCCGCCAATAAGCGGCTCGGGACTATCGAGGTCAATTTCCATTTCCCCGTGTTGGGTAGACGTCATCGGCTCTGGATCAAATTTTAACTCAAATGTCTCGTCGATGTCCTCGGTCATTTCTTCCAGACTAGTGACACAAGTTCTGGTTAAACTGGCTTGGACTTCACCGCTGACATAGAGTAATTTTTTACCGCGTTTGACCTCGACATAACCGCTGAGTGCATTCACGCCGACAATTTTCAAGCGTTTGGCAAGGGCGCTTAACTGGTCATCATCCGCCCGCAGACGAAAATGATGGCGCTTATCAGAGAGTTTTTCAAGCTCAAGCTTGCGAGTGAAGTCAGTCATAGATCAGATCTTTGTTGTGGATATTTGGGGAAAATGAACGATGCCAGCCAGCAATCTTTCCAGCGATGTCGCCGCCAGCTTGGCTTTGGCAGCGATGGCATAATCGGCAAGCGTGTCAGCTTCTGCCGGGGTTTCTTCCGGAGCGCCAAGGATATTTTTAGCAATCGCGGCGGCCAGTTGTGGTTTTGGGTCATCACTCAACAGCGCTTTTTCATAAGCGCCGATGCGACCATAAAACGCCTCCGCCAAGTGACGGACCTTTTTGCCGACCGATAAATCACCCACACCAAGTTCGCGCAAACTATCATCCATATTGCGGAACATCGCATCAAACAGCCGCTGGGAGAAAAGCTCCGCCTGCTCACCCTGATTTTTCAACCGGTCGAGCACCAAAAACATGTGTAAAGCAATGCTGTCAAACCGCCCTGCTACTGTATCGGGGATGCCATGATCGAGATAAAACGCCTCTTTGCGCGCCTGATGGACAATATCCTCATACAGCTCGGCGGCGCTTTCGCGAACCTTGTCTTTTTTAAATAGCCGCATGATCACGGGCGGGTGTCCTCTATTATAGGGCGCGCTTGATTAAAGATCGCGCAAAGATAGCCCGAAACCCTTTGCATTGACGCCAGAGCAGGGTAAATGAGCAGGGTCGGGCTGGCTATATGGCTGTTTTGCACGCCCCCGGCAATGGCTGTAATTGTTGCCCCTTTCTAAGGATGACTGAAAATGACCCGTATTCTCGTCTTGGCTGCTGTTGCGGCGCTGATGTCCGCTTGTGTTTCTACCCGAGCACATCATGGCTATGTTGTTGAATTAGGGGAAGAAGAGGTTACCGCTGAAATCGGACTCGACACCAGAGAGAGCGTCTTGGCGCGATATGGCGAACCATCGGTGCGCCCGGCTCTGAATGATAATACTTGGTATTACATCACGATGACTGACAATGCTCGGGCGTTTTTCAACACCCAAACCACGACCAGAACAATTACCGCGGTTAATTTCCAGCCAGACGGCACCGTCGCGGCGATTGAAATCGTCGAATTGGTCGATGGCGAAGAATTGGCGCTGGTTGATCGCGAGACCCCGACGCGGGGCAAAGAATTGACCTTCATGCAGCAATTGATCGGGTCGGTTGGTCGCTTACCCGCCCCCGGAGCTGAAGGCGGCGCCCCCGGTGGGCCATAAGTTAGCCTGACATTATTGCCAACTGTGACAAAATAATTGTGACGCCATCGCGCGAACTTGCTATCGCGTTGGCGCTATGAAAATTATTACCGATACAAAAGCGCTAACCGATTTTTGCGCCCCGCTGACAAGCTTCCCATTTATCACCGTGGACACCGAGTTCATGCGCGAGCGCACCTATTGGCCGCAGCTCTGCCTGATCCAAGTTGCCTCGCCTGAAGATGAAGCGATTATCGACCCGCTGGCCAAAGGCCTCGATCTAGCGCCTTTGCTTGAGGTAATGGCAGATGACACCGTCATTAAAGTGTTTCATGCCGCGCGCCAGGATGTCGAGATTTTCTACCAATTGATGGACCAAGTGCCCGCGCCGCTATTCGATACGCAAGTCGCCGCAATGGCTTGCGGCTATGGTGATCAAATCGGCTATGAGCCATTGGTTCGCATGGTCACCGGGGCGCAGGTCGATAAGGGCTCGCGCTTTACCGATTGGGCGCGGCGGCCGCTAACCGACGCGCAACTCGTCTATGCCCTCGGCGACGTCACGCATTTACGCGATGTCTATCAACAGCTGCTCGGGCAATTAAAAGAGACCAACCGGCTGGCATGGGTGCGCGAGGAGATGGACGCTTTGCACAACCCTAACCTCTATTTCGTGGAGCCAGCTTTTGCTTGGAAGCGCTTGAAAATGCGCAATGTTCGGTCCAAAGATATCGGGCCGATTATCGAACTTGCGGCCTGGCGCGAGGATGCAGCTCAAACCCGTAATGTCCCGCGTGGGCGGTTGATCAAAGATGATGTGTTGCTCGAAATTGCCCGCCAAGCGCCGACAAGTGTCGAAAAGCTCGGCCGGGTGCGAGGCATCCCAAAAGGCTTTGAGCGCTCTGAAACCGGCAAGGGCATTCTAAACGCGGTTCAGCTCGGGCAAGAAATCCCGAAAGAAGACCTGCCACAAATTGCCCGTCACAAGCCAATGGAGCCGGTCTCGCCGGATGTCCTCGATTTGCTGCGGGTGCTGCTCAAACGCCAATGCGAAGCCTATAATGTCGCGCCAAAGCTGATCGCCAGCGCCGCCGATATCGAAGCAATTGCGCGCAGCAATGATGCTGACGTCCCGGCCTTCAAGGGGTGGCGACGGGAGGTTTTTGGCGATGCCGCGATTAAGCTCAAAGCGGGAGAGATCGGGCTAAAACTTGAAGGCGACAAGGTTGTGCTGGTCGAGCATGACTAAGCCCAGGGTGGCATTTTGGGTGGCAATATAACCAGTATTCAGGCCGCTAAGCCGGTTAAGACCTTGTTAATTCTCCACATTTTTTCTTATATATATCAATAAGATACAAACAAAATGCGCATTCTTTGCGGTTTTTTGTTGACGAAGCGCATTTCGTGCGCTATCTATATATGACAGTTTTTTGACAGTGCCATTTCTACCAGTGGCGCGAGTTGAAACACTCTGAAATTCGGCTGAGGACTAACCCTCGCCACATTAGATAAAGAATGAATGCGCAAGGTATATTATGAGTATTAAATCAGACGTCCGTCGCCCAGCCCTTTACGCCATTTCTGGCCTTGTTGCCATGGCTCTGGCTTTACCGCTGGCCATCGCGTCCGGTCAATCACAAGCCAATGGCATGTTCGAAGAATGCTTCGAAACCAGCTGTAGCGGTGAAACCAAGGTCGCCAAATTAGACTAATTAGCTGGCAAATATCGCGAGCTTTAAGCCTCCTCATCTTTGATGCAGGGGGCTTTTTTAGGCCTGCTTGTCATTTTCAAAATCAACGCTTCACCCGCTTAGCAGACACTGCTATAGCCACAAAATGATGGCAAATTTCCATCATGCGCCTGTAGCTCAGTTGGTTAGAGCTGGCGGCTCATAACCGCTAGGTCGGGGGTTCGAATCCCTCCGGGCGCACCA
>JAZGEB010000312.1:0-2308 GCA_036478515.1 Parvularculaceae bacterium
AGGCCTGAGCGGCTTGATTGGTGGATGAATGGGGTTGATACGGATTATTTTAACCCCGCTGTGACACCAGCATTGGACCAAGAAGCGCCGGATGTTGTGTTCACCGGGGCGATGGATTACTGGGCCAATATTGATGCGGTGATGTGGTTTAAGACCCATGTCTGGCCGAGCTTGCGAGCGGCCAAACCGGATATCACTTTTGCCATTGTCGGGGCGAGACCGCCGGCGCAAATCACCAAACTGGATGGCCAAGACGGGATTTTGGTCACTGGCCGGGTGGAGGATGTCCGGCCGTGGATTGGGGCGGCTAAAATATCCGTCGCGCCTTTGCGGATCGCGCGCGGCGTGCAAAATAAGGTCTTGGAGGCAATGGCGATGGCGCGGGCGATTGTCGCCAGTCCAGAGGCGGCAACCGGCATCGATGCGGCGCGCGATGGCGTCGAGATTGATCTGGCCGCAACCCCCGATGAGATGGTGGGGGCGATTTTGAATTTACTCGCATCTCCGCAAAAAGCGACGGCCAGGGGCGAGGCGGCGCGGGCGTGCACGCTGAAAAACTATCGATGGGATGCACAATTGCAACGCTTCGCGGCCCATCTCCCACCTGGTGATTTCCTTTAACCTATTGTAATAAAATGACAAATTATAAGTACCCTCCGCGCGCGATCCATTTTAAGCGCTCCTGCCGGGCCGCGTTAAAGACTTGGCTAGAGAGTTAAGAGACGTTAATCTTCTCGTTCGATTTAGTTTTTTAAAAGGTGGGGCGAACAGCCATGATTAGAATTATTCTACCAGTAGCCATTATTTTCGCGGTAATCTTCGGCCCGTGGTTCCAAGAGCTTGTGGTCGGGGGGAAGACCGGGGACCGTATCGATACGGCAACTGGGAATTATTATATCTCAAATACCGTCGATTGCTTCAAAGATGGTCAATATTCAATTGGCGGCGATTGTAAGCCGCAAGGCGGCCTGGAAGGCACGTTGATTTTTGCCGCGGTGGCCACCAGCGCGGTGGCGGCTGTTTTGGGTGTCTTGGGCCTCTTGCCGTTTATTGGTCGGTTCACCAGCATTTTCACGGTGATCGCTGGTGGCGCGACCATTGCCGCTTTTCTCGTTTTTGCCGCTAATATGGGGTTCAACGATGTGACCTCGTTTAAAGACATTCAATGGGGCGCTTATGTTGCTGGCGGGCTCGGGCTGTTGACCCTGCTCACGGGGCTTGGCGGTATGCGCAGCTAACGAGCTGATGATAATAACGAGGTAGGTTGCCCAGGGGCAGGCTTACCTTTTTTGAGAAGAGGGGCGCTTTTGAGGGGAAGCGCTCCTCTTTTTTATGCGTGGCGCGAGACACACGCCTTGCTCCCCCCTTTGAAAAGTTAATGTTTGGCGATCTTGCGCCAGACCCCTGCCATTCCCACATCTAGTGTATTAGTCGTCTGGAGAAGGGAAATACTATTATGAGTAGAACACGTAGGTTACATCGCGGTCGGTCGTTACGGCCGGAATGGACTGGCACAAATATCTTGTTGATGGTCCTTGGTTTCATGATTTTTCCACCCGTTGGGCTGTTCATGATCGCTTATATGATCTGGGGCCGAAGCTGGGGCTTGGATTTTAGCCGCTGGCAAACAGTGCAAGAAACAGCTGACCGCGCTGGCGAGAAATTCAAATCCGCCTTTGATGGCAAGTCAACATCTTCGCGCAGCCGCCCAACCGGCAATTACGCTTTTGATGATTGGCGTGATAGTGAATTAAAACGCATGGAAGAAGAGCGTCGCAAGTTGCGCGAAGCGGAAGAAGAGTTCGACAAATATGTCCAAGAACTTCGCCGCGCCCGTGATCGAGAAGAGTTCGATCAATTCCGCGAGAATTGGGACAGCCGCAAAGAGGCAAGTAAGAGCCCGACAAAAGCTGATACAAAACCCGATGATGTCATCGAGTTGTAAGCGGCAACTTTAAGAGTGATAAAGCCGGGCCATAGGGTCCGGTTTTTTTGTTGTCCCTTCCTCCCCCGCTCGCGGGGGAGGTGCTGAGCGCAAGCGAAGCGGAGGGGGTCAGTATTTCCCCAAAATAACGGTCAGTCTATTTTGGCCGACCGCTTCGCGCCCACTTCCTTTATAAATGGGGCCCATAAGAATGGGGAACGAATGATGATCGCCTCCTCCGCTTGCGCGGGGAGTCCATGTGTCGTCCCGGGCGAAGACCCGGGATCTGACATGCGCGCCTCAGGTCCCGGCTCGCCTATCGGCGTCCGGGATGACATCGGTCAACGAAGCGCATGGGCGTTTATCAAGCCAGTTTCGCATAGT